>DATDNG010000517.1:0-2035 GCA_036518375.1 Nitrososphaeraceae archaeon
ACAATTTTATATATTTCCTTGTTCATATATAATATATGTCAGAACCAGTATTAGATTGGGACAGAATCATACACAAAAATGTTCGGTCTAAAGATATGGGAGACCTAGGTAATGTCATTGCGACTGATGGGGACACTATCATACTAATGCGAGGAATACATGAATTTAAAATACCGAAATCATCCGTAGAAGGATATAATGGAAGCGAAGTTTTTTTGAATATAACTGAAGCAGAGATCTATAACTACAAAGCATAATTGGTAGGATAAAACCAATAGCAGGGTGACCAAATTGCCCAAGTCATTCATTAGAAATGCAGATGGAAAATGGCTCATTACATGTAATGGTTTGAATTATTTTCCAATTGGAATATCATCATCACCATACAAAGGAGGTGAGAATAATAATAATATATGAAGAGAATTGAAGCCATAATCCCACATTCTAGCCTTTCGCACATTATTGGCGCCCTGAAGGAAATGGGCCTACACTCTACGCATTATGACACAAAGGGTGTCGGTAAAACCCCAGCGCTTTCAGTAGAATTTGATAGGGGCACTAGCACAATGATAGAGGAATTTAATACAAATGTTACAGTTATGACAATAGTAAACGATTCGATGGTGGATAGGGTAATTGAACAGATCCTTAATTATTCATATGGCACTGAAGGAAAAATTTTCGTTTCTGAAGTAAATGATGCAATAGATATAAAAACTAAAAGACGTGGAGATTCTGCGCTTTAGATTGATATTCGCAATAGACAAACCTTTATACATTTACTATGCCATGGCAAACGAGATCAGTGGTGAGCCAGTAAGTTACAGACTATCATATGATTGGAGTTAGTAAGAGAAGAAGTATCTAGCACTTGATCTTTTACTCAACATTGACAAACATGCTTTTGTAATTGCAATTTCTATTTATCTCATAATGGTATGCTGAATGTCAAATTGACAATTCTAATAATTGCCATAATCGTTGTACTTGCTGTGGTTTTCTTTTTCTTAATTACGAGCAGGCTTCCCGCTGATTTCATCAAGTTCTTAATGGCCACCACAGTCTCTTCCAAACTCGGTATATTATTAGTCGACATTTAGAATATCATTTCAATGAATTGGAATTTGACCATTTTCTTAAAAAATAGTCCTGGATAGAATTAAAGAGGTTGGGTTTGTGTTTATTCTAAATCTATTTCCAATCAAACATATCTTTGGTATGCAACAATCAAAAAATTTAAACTATTCATTATGATGGTTATGATTATTCTCCTAAGAGTTACTCCATTGACGATAGACCTGGTGGATCCTGTCCTACTCACATCCACCTAATTCTTCACCACACTCTTGGCATGACTCTAGGGCTAACTACTCTGCTTTGTTTACTGTCGTATTATAGAACAAATGCCATGTTGACAGGTATACCGGTCTGAAATCCTTGTAACAATGCAGCTGTATGCTGCCTTATGATCTACACGACGTGATTGAATCAACTACCCAGCATAGTATATGAGTTTGTTTTTCTCTCCCATTCAGGTCAAATGGCTGTTACACGTATAAATCAAATTGTCTGTGTTCATAGCAATGTCATTTTGCTATAGTAATCAAAGACTTGTATGCTTGTGTATACACTGTAGCAATAGCCGCATCTTATACATGCAAATTGCGTTCTGGTTTCACAGGATTTGCATTCGTTATATCTTAATGCTAGAGCAGGTTAGTAAAATAATGAATATTTATGAACAATCATCTCTCCTTTTATTTTTTGTTATAAGGCAGTTTTGCGAAAGCCCTACAAAAAGAAAAATTTGTGGTAAATCCCACTATGATTACTGCCTACCTACTTTCTTTAAATATGTAGACATAATCTGTCTATCTCTTCTATTACTTGATATAGCTATTGTTCTGCCAAGCTGCGAACAAAGTGCTTATCAGGATATTTTGATACCTGTTGGAATGTTTTTACGGTATTGCCGCTCATTTTCGAGAGTTCCTTTACATTCTCTTTTGCAGTTTGAACAGATGTATTGAATACT
>DATDNG010000518.1:0-6258 GCA_036518375.1 Nitrososphaeraceae archaeon
GGTCTTGCTATTGGAAGTTATATGGAAAGCCTAGAAGGCTTTCAGTTAATAATAAGCTTTGTAGTATTTCCTCTTTACTTTTTAAGTGGAGCATTGTTTCCACTAAATAATATTCCACTATGGCTCTCCATTCTAACTACAATAGATCCTGCCACTTATGCTGTAGACGCCTTAAGAAGCACCATGCTTGGAATTGCGGGAGAAAATCCATTTTTAGCAGATACCGTCATTTTATTTATGTTTGTGATGGGTATAGGAACAATTGGAATGCTCTCTTTTAGAAAAATGAAGGCTGTTTAGATAATAATAAGAGTTGGAATATTGCATGACTTTTTATCCCACGGAAATGCCCATTCTGTTACGGTTAAACCATAAAGATTTGTGGCAAACTTTATGTGTATTATCTGTGATAATAAATTTCAATATTGGCAAAGAACAATCATAAATCAAAAAGATTACAATTGACAAAAAAAGAAAAACAACAACAACATCTCGCTCATATTGACATAGACAATGGTACTGCAGAAGGACAGACTCGAGTTAAACCAATATCAAGAGTTATCCAAGGAAAGAAAAAACTAAATTATCCCACCCTTATTGCTGGCTTTCCGGGAGCAGGGTTAGTAGGATCGATAAGTACTAGCTATATTATTAACAAGCTTCACATGAACCAAATAGCATGTGTTGAATCCGAGTTCATAGTGCCAGGCGTAATTTATTCTGAAGGAAAGTTAAGACATCCATTTCGATTATATTCAAATCAGGAAGGCGACGTTTGCGTGCTTGTATGTGAAGCTCCCATAATAATTCAGGGTATGCATTCAGTTTTAGACACAGTTATGAAGTGGGCCCTCAATAACAATGTCAAAGAAGTTATGGTATTGGATGGCATTGCCATAGAAGGATTGCCGGATTCAAAAAGAACTCCAATTATTCTCTCAAGCGATGGCAGACAATCAGATGACTCAAGTCTTATCGACGATAGTTATAATAAAAATAACTTGGCAGACAAAGCAGGAACAGGAGAAGAAGGTGGACAAGGTGCTGAGAATGCTGATAGTGTTTATCCAACTACAGCCTTTATAGGGGGAATAGCTGGAGGAATATTATCGTCATGTTTATCAAATGGCATTGCTTCTAAAGCTTTAATTATAACTGCGCCCCGAGGAATTCCCGATCCAGAAGGAGCTGCCGTTCTAATAGAATCACTTGCCAAAACAACAGACAAAGAGAGCTTGAAAATAGATACACAGCAACTGAGGAAGCAAGGAGCAAGTCTAAAAAAGAGGATGGAAAAGATGATTCAGTCATTCGTTGATCAACAACAACAACAACGGCCGACGGCTGAAATGCAACAAGGACAAATTCCGCCAAAAGCAGCGGAAGGATTAATGTATGGATAATGATATTCTTAATATTGCTGGAAAATATCTATCTTCGTTGAAGGGCACCACATAAAATACAAGGCACAGAGACCTTCTAGACAATATAATTTAGGAACAAAAAAACAACTAAAAGACCAGATAAACAGACAATATAATTTTAGGTTCATACCCTATGATATAATAGGTATCATCACTTGCTTGTTAAGTCATATACGTTATAGCTAACCTAATTTTAATTTTAAGTGATTTAGTTGGAATCATATTGAATTAGTTGTTTTGACTCAAAGAACCGTCTTGTGTAAGAAACATGGAAAGAAGGGTAAGACCGGATTTGGTCAAAGCTGGTAGGATGGTATAAATAACAAAAACTCTGCTGTGATAGTACAAGATAATGGAAGGCTTAAGGTCAGACTCAAAGTCAAAGTCAATATGTATTTGCGGCAAATGTAAAAATGCAGAGGTAGAGATATGGAGCGCCATTGGTAACTACTGCGTGAAATGCTGGCAAGAGGTAACGGATTCCTCTCCAAGGCAATCAATCTGGAGCTGGGATTCGTCAGGAAAATGAATAGTTCCAAAACCAACTAACTTACCTTTGTATAAAAATGTAGAGAAAATTACAAATTAAAATAGGTGGAAAATTTTAACTGATGATACATCTAAGGTAGGTTAGTAGTTGTTATCATTTTGCATAAGTGTAGCAGAAACCAGCTCTGCTCTGAAATAGTTAATTCCTATGTTTGTATCTACATTATAAAGACCCATCTGTAGTTATAAAAAAGGGTCAAGCTCTTTTGAGAAGATGAGGTCAGAGGAAGAGATAACAAAATAATACGCTCGTTTCAACTATGACTTCTACAACAATTGCGATAACAACAACAACAAGCCTGTCTGGCTCGTCTTCTTAACTCTTTAGCTTCTATGAGCCATTTCTCCTCTCTTTATCTCTTAGTAAGATCAGTCATTTCAAATCATCCGGTTGCCAACATTTGTTTTTGTGTAAAGAAGGCTTGGTCTTTAAATAATAAACTGCCTCAGCTTATTATAATTATGCATGATGGATTTTAAAAAGATAATAGAAGAGATAAATGATGAAAATATATCCGTCAACTTATCTATGCCAAATGGGAGAAAGGTTACGAAGACTATAAGGGAAGTTGCTGAAAAGTTAAACTCTCTCAGGAGACAGGGCCTGCTATTCCAGCATGGTAGCGGCGCGCTATTTCTCATACAAAAAGGGAGGGCGGATCGCGATGGAACGTACTACGACGTTACCAACAACATCAGCGAGTTTTTGGGATACATATTTAACGATGAGACTCCAGATACTGAATAACCAGGATATTACCGCACTTCACCTTAAGATTCTGAAGATACACATCAAAATACTTTTTTCTGAATGCATACGTAAATGTCTTTCTCTAGACGTACAACTCTACAAAGTGGATTATTATGCCTTGTATAAACAAGTTTAGGTCTAATGGGTTCGGAAGTATATTATTCACCATTTATTGCATTAATATCACAGCAGGGAATGATTAACGCAATAATAATTAGAATACTCTGCAATAGATAATAATGCGTATTATATCTAACGCAATCAAATGTTTTTTATTATTGTGTCATAAAGTAACTAACCAAATGAAAACTCAAAGGGCCTTTTTCAAAGTTGTTGGAATGTATTGTTCAAGCTGCAAACCTATTGTAGAAAAGCAACTAGAAGATGAGGAAGCAGTAAAGAAAATTGAGATCGATTATATGACAGACAGTGTGGTAGTCGATTTTGACCCATCGCTTATAACAAAAGAACAAATAAAAAATAGATTAGGCAAGTCAGGCTACAAGTTTGTTAGGATTGCCCCTATGTTATAGACGCACATAACCTTTAATTTGTCATAGTTTCTATACTCTACTTTTTATGCTGTTTGTGGTTCTGTTGGCACGTAAGTTAAATATCTTGTATCAAGTATGCATCGTTATATGACCACAACAAAATCAATAGGGGAAATAATGACTAGAAAACTTGAAACTATTGTAACATCGAGTTCAGCTCAAGAGGCAGCAAAGAAGATGAGGGACAAGAATGTAAGCTCATTACTGGTAATTGATAACAAGAGCAATAGCAAACCCATAGGAATAGTGACCGAACGAGACTTGGTAAGAAAAGTATGTGTTAATGATGCGAGTAGTAAACATACTCCGGTACAAGAGATAACATCTTCTCCATTAGTTACTATTGATGCTATATCATCAGTTGAAGTAGCCGCAGATATAATGATACAGAACAAGGTAAGACATTTACTTGTTGTAGAGGACGACGATGTAAACAGACCTCTTGGTATAATTACTCCTGGAGACTTTACTGATTATCTGAAAGAAAATTTGAACACCGACGATGTAAATTCAAAGATAATAGAATCCATAAAAGAGGGACAAGAGGAAAAAAAGTAACCTATTTCACATTTTTAATTTTTTTGGAAAAGTGCGGATATTGTAGCGACTGACTGTCTCCATATTCCCGTAAGATCTAGTAAAGTATTATTGTGTTTCTGGTAAAGGAGAGAGCATCACGATTCGCTACATAAAAAGTCTTTGTCTTTGGATTTAGAGATAAATAGGAAATGCACCCACAAGAATTTTTTTATTTTTTTATTTGTCTTTCCATCTATGACTACATCAGAATGATGGTTAGTTAATATACCATGTTGGTCTTCGGGTTGACAGCTAAAAATGGAGAACTACCCACATGTATATCCCCTACTACTGTCTTTGTCTTTCCATCTATAACAGAGACTGTATTAGAACCAGCACTACGGCAAAGACTTTTTTAGGTCTACCGATGAATATGCCCCGTGAAAGATCTTCCACTAATAAGTAGGTCACATCTGGACAAAGCTGTTAATATTGACTATGCTATACAGCATGCCCAATCAAGTACGTGGAAAGCTCTGAAGGTAAAGTCTGATTTTGATATATCAATGGAGGAGACACAAGATGCTCTGAAGGAATATGCAGAGTCCAAGACAACTTTAGTAATTCTATATATCGATCTTGTGGATTCTACCAAATTATCGATGACCCTTCCTGTAAGCAGACTTGCAACAATAATTCAATCATTTACTCAAGAAATGTCTATGATTATATCAGCATATGGAGGATATACTCTCAAGTATATTGGCGATGCAATTTTAGCATTTTTTGTTGTAGATATATCATCGCCAGATAACTTGTACCTACGCTGTATGAATGCAATCCAGTGCGCATGTTCAATGATCAAGGTGATTTGCCTTGGAATAAATCCTATTCTAAACCAGTACGACTATCCTGAACTAAGTGTAAGAATTGGGATAGATGTCGGCGAAAATGCAGTAGTCCAATTTGGATGGGATACTCATACACTAGATGGAAAGGTCGTTCTGAAAGATCCGCATTTTGACATTCTAGGTTATACTATAAGCATAGCAGCTAAAATGACTGCATTTGCAAAACCAGACCAAATTGTGATAGGCCAACTGGTATTTGATTTATTGGAAGATAAGCAAAAGTATACATTTAGACCTCTGAAAATAAGCCCCGAGATTTGGGATTATTTTAGTAACAATACAGGTAGTATCTACCGCCTGTATGGAAGTTTAAATAAGATCGAAGATAAACAATAGATAACATGTTGAGACGGTACAACAACATTATCTTTAAAGCTCTTACCTTCTATCCTAGGCGACATACTATTATCTGATCCTATTTCTATTCAAAACATTCCTAGTTGTTCTCCATTGAAATCATATTCGTTCCCGTCATATCGGGTAGCCTGAAGAGAGCGCTAGGCAATTGTGCTATTTGCTCGATCCTATGATATACCATCTGTTTGATTGCTAGTTCACTAAATTTTACTATACCAATCAAAGTATAGTGCTGCAGCGTCTCAAGACAATTCACTATACATTGGAAATGATAACATTTCTAAATAATTAGGTCTATATTTGTGTAATTATAACAATGTATATTATGAAGAAGGAGTTTATTGTTTCAAAAATTGAGACTCCCCAAGAAGGTGGTCCATATCTGTATCTTGTATTGACTGATCCTAGACGAAACTTTACCTCTTATAGAAGGCAGCAGGGATTCCCGGAAAAACCGTTTGGAGTGGCAGCCATACCCATTACTTCGTTAGAGGATTTGAAGAATTTGCCAAAGAAGATATCCGATGCTATAGAAGGAGCATTTGGTAGTGGTCGGGACAACCCTTCTGAATCCACCATATTTAAGATGAATACTTCGGAATATGAAGAACTTGGTATAAAGGAAGGGGATAAGGTTATTCTAGAAATGAAAATATCAAATAAGGATATGGAAACATAATGAATGAGTGATTGAAGGTTGGTTGATTGGTTGACCGTGCCAAGCCGTCTGAAGGCATTGACCGTTTCTTGGCTTTCAAATTTTAGCTTCTTGCACACTAAGGACCTGCTGCTGAATAGTTCAAAAATTACAAATAATTGGTAATTTTTTGATGACGAATCCAGACAATATAATGTATGTATGAAGTGTTCATACAATAAAAAATCAATTGTATCGTATATACGATCCCTACATTTCTACGAGAGATCTAGAACCTTAGACTATAACGTTTATCACAAATTCGATCCACTATAGATCACAATAGGTGAAAATAAAAATATGTCCCATACACCAGACGATCTAAACTATACAGACAGTAATCAATCAGGAGTTAGTTCAACATTTGAGAGGGCCGGAGACGTTTCTGGGGAACCACCTACCAATGAGGCAACGAACAGAAAGACAGCATCAAAAATGGCAAACTTACTTGAGGGTTTACAGTTCCCGGCAACCAAAGAAGATATAAAAAATCATA
>DATDNG010000519.1:0-5477 GCA_036518375.1 Nitrososphaeraceae archaeon
AATTGACAGATGATTTGTCATCTGCAGTTAATATTTTGGCAATCGATCTATGTCATGTCTGATGGTCAAGACTGTTCTTTCCTTAATGATATGCTAAAGTAGAATGCAGCACACTTGGAGTATGTGTTGTAATTTGAGTTGGTAGATTCCATCTATTAGACTGTGCATCTTTTTATCATGGTGTTGAATGGCCTGATCCCGTTGGTATGTTTGCACGCCACAAAACACGTTGATCAGAGCATTGCTGGCTATTAGTGTGAGCCCCTCCCAAATATTACGACAAAGACTAGAAGCAATATTAGGTGGTAATATTCATCTTTATATAACAACCTAGTTTAAGGCCAAGCCAACAATTTTTCTTAATCTCATCTCAGATGACCTTTTTACAATCGTCAATCATCAGTGAATCTAGCTAGAATTTGATAGAACCTTATACATTAATGTTAACCATTAAGCTGAAATGATTGTCATCATAACAGTTTGTTATAATAATATTCGCAAACTGATCTAACCAACACTTATCTAGTTCTAATCAATTGCTAATCATATGAGTTTGGATCTATCTGCTCCAGTCTCTGAATTTATGACAAAAATCGTAATAACAGCAACTCTTGACCAAACCATTCAAACGGTATGCAAAATTATGTATGAAAACAATATTGGGAGTGTTGTTATTGTAAAAAGAGAAATAGACGGTTTTTCACCAATTGGAATACTTACAGAACGTGACATAACGCATGCACTAGGTTCGGTGGAACTATTTCCTACTCAGACGCCTGTAAGAGAATTGATGAGCACCAATATGATTTCTATAAAACCAGATTGCTCTATACTAGATGCTGTAGTAATTATGCATGAAAATAATATTCGTAGGCTTCCTGTTATTGACGATAATGGAAAAATGACAGGAATAATCACAGACAAGCATATACTTGGCGCAATCGCTAAGAATCCCAATGCAACCTAAGCCAAAGAAATTTCAAAGTATGGAATATTCTATACTGCATTTGAAGAAGGTTCTTTTATTATTAGCAGAAGTAGGAATCTTTTTGTCAATTAGCAGATTACTTCTTAAATAAATCCGTCAGTCTTATTAAAAGACAAATGACGTTGGTGTTTGTGAACTTGATCACATGTAACTAACCCACATCTCATGAATTTAGAAGAAAAGCTTTATTCTTTTTTAACAATATTAGCTCATTAACGAAGAAATTACAGCAATACAAAGAAGTGATATAAAATAGAAGACTCCATATCAATAAATTATTTAGCTTTTTTACAAATACATGAGATTGCTTATATTCTATAGACCTGCACTTTCAATTAAGTTTATCAATTCATTATACTGTTTGATGAATTGTCTACCCTTGCTAGTTATCGATACTATTCCATTGCTACTATTGTTACGATCTATCATTCCCTTCCCTTCTAATTCAATCAAATGATTCATCATCTTATCATAAGACAGTCTAGAATAGTGTTGTATGTGAGTTGGTCTTGCAAGGTGGCTGTGAATCGTCTCCTCTTCAATAGCACAAAGTATTGCATGAAAGAGTTGAAGTTTATGTCTTTTCTCTTGTCTCAATTTCCATCTTTCCCTTGAACCGTAAAGCTGTATTATAAACCACATAAGCAAACAAACCTAGCCCAGCTAAACGCACGACTGTTGAGCCAATAAATGCAACCACACTGTTATCAAAGTATGTAATCATCAGTGAATACTGTTCAAGCCACAATAATGCAAATGCAGCTGGAATATAAAGTAATTTGATATTAGCTGCTTTAACTAACGATATAATTGCACTAGTAAATATATAGCCAAGTATTACCATACTGTATAGTCGTATAAAAAAGCTCAAATCTGCCAATCCAGAATAATTAAAGTCTGGTCCCAAAACCAGTTCATATATGGGAACTACAAATGGAATCGCAACCATTAGCATAGGCAGGCTATCGCTCAAAATTTTTCTGACTTTTATAGGTGTTGTCTTAATATGATGGAACTGTTTTGAGATAAGTATGCTATCTGTAACATCATCATAACCATCAGATCTATTCTTATAGCGATATGATAAAGCAATTAGTGCCAATGCTTCTGACTGAAGAGTTAATTGTACCCAAAAGAAGACATGATACCATGAATTGTCGTTTGCATAAATTAAGCTCAAATGCTCAAATAGAAATGATATCGATATAGCCGCAAAACCTATAGGTAAGCCTAGAAGGTACCCAAATCCAGAGAGTCTATATAACCTAAAAAAATGCCATGAAATTACAAAAGATAAAGAGATAGATGCAATTGTTAGTAGGAGGCTGAGTGTAGATGCAATAGATGGATCCAATAATGTAAATGGGTTTAGCATACTTGGATCCAATACGGTCATATGTATACAAACAACCATTTGCAATCTTAAATAAGGATTGCTCACTTTAAGGGAGCGATTGAAGGAACGTGTGTATTATACAACAATACTAGTTGTGAGTGATCTCATTTATTATAGCCAATACTGTGACCGGAGCAAAGCAGTGCTTCTTTTCTCTATCCATAGAAGCTGCTCAACTCACAGGAGTTTGGTAATACTAGTTTCCATAACTGGTAAGTATTAAGCTAAAGAGCTCATTTAATAGATAACAACGTTTTCCTATACTAATAATACTCGATATAATAACATATTTCTTCGTCGTATTGGAAAAATAATACTTATTATTACCAATAATGATTCATCAAAAACCAGGGGATCAAATCATTAGTAATTTTTACCTCTGCCTTCTTTCCAATATATATACTGAAAGTTCTGACAAGTCTTTTAACATAGAGCGACTATTTAATTCCAAGATCATGGTGAATATTAAAGCTGTATATACCATTTTTATTTTGCATATTATGCTGCATCCACGATACGGTTAAGCAGGTACGGAGAACTTCTATAAAGTCATCTATGTCATGGCTTGATTTCCTGAAAGTTAATATATTTTTAAATGTGTTTTTTTCAATCTCTTCTGTAAGATGTATTATTTGTTCATCTGTCATCTGTTTTATGACTTCTTTTAAGAAAGGCTTTGTCATTGGCATAAGTCCTGCCTTTCTTTCATATTTTTCCCATTGCACATGATTTGAGAAATTTTGTAAACAAATGTGTTGAGACTAATCTTTTCTACTTCAGCTTCCTTAGTTACTTTATAACAGAGGAAGATAACCTAAATGTAATAGTTTCAGTACGAATTTTCGTCATATTAGATTCTCTATTGCTTTCACTCACATAACATTTGAATTATTTATAATTGAGTTAAAAAGGTGTTTGTGTTTATGCCATAATAAGGTTTAGAATGTGCTCTCCACAAATCGGCAAAGATCAACATTCAACGTTGATGTTATTTTGGTATCAATGTATCAATGCACTTGATACTAGTTATTTCTTAATTGATATGTGAGTAATGCGTGACTGTTACTCTGAATTCTGAAAATCCAGCTGCTAAATGATATTGAACTCAGAGAGATTATCTAACTGCAAGGTCAACATACTTTTTCATTGTCATCCCTGAAGGGCTCACACTGTAGTGCTAACCATAAATAAAAATACCCATAACAGATGACAGAAAATATAATTTGCGAAATAAGAATGCAAAACATATACCCACAATAAGTTTTGATACAATAGCATTTTTCAGAATGAAGAGACATAGGGTGTGGTATTGGATAGTCATAAGACGAGCTACTGCTACTTTGACTTGGACTGTAAGGTTATATATAACACATAATTTTTTAAAGATGTGCCTAAAGCCATTCAACTAGCCCCAAAGTATATAGATCTTATTTCCACTTTGGAAAAAAGACCAGTTATTTGTACTCCTATAAGCGCCAATAATGAGAAAGACTATTTAAAAAATTTGACAAGAGCTATAGAATGGAATTCGGATTTAGCGGAATTGAGGCTAGATTTCCTTAACGAAATAAATGATGAATCAATCTACAAGATAATTTCGAAATCGAAATTGCCATTGATCGTGACAAATCGCAATAAGGAGAACGGAGGTCGTTTTTCAGCAGGCGAAGAATTACGACTATCATTACTCAGTTCAGCTGTCATGGCAAAACCAGCGTTTGTGGATATTGAGTTATCTACCGATGGAAAAGATCGTTCTCATATAATTAATTTAGCAAAGGAAAATAAAGTTGGTATAATTTGCTCTTATCATGATTTTAACAAAACTCCAACTCCCAAAGAGATTTATGAAATATTTAGAAAAATATCAGAAACTACTGCGGATTTAGCTAAATTGGTATTCACTCCACAAAGTGGTAGAGATTTTAGAACCATATTAGAAGCTAATGATTCTCTGAGGTATGAAGATACAGCATACACATTATTTGGGATGGGCAAAAAAGGACAAAATACACGTTTGATGTCTTTGTTGCTTGGGTCATGTTTGGCGTATTGTTCATTAGACAATACTCAAAATGGATTGTATCAAATATCCGTTGAGCAAATGAGATCATTTTTCGAACGTATCGAGAAACACGGTTGGAGATCAATAAGAGAGAAACGACAAGACATACTCACACTTACGATGGCTGAATCTAACGATGATAATGGCCATCCTCTGACATCTATAGAAAAACTAACTGCATAGCAAGTTTAAATCTAACCCAAGTTAACTGTCTTAAATAGATATTATTTTAAAAAACACTAGCATTTCACAATATAAACATGTAAAAATCTACTCCTCTACTACTTTATTGTTCTTCTTCCTTTCCGTTTATCGTGTGTACTTGGTTCTTCCTCATTTGATATAGGAGTAGAAGGATGACTTACTTTTCGGGTTGGTTTTGGTTGCTCATCTAGTTCAAGTTCCTTGGCGTCTTCCGTACTCAGACCTGGTTTTTCAATTTGTTTTTTATCACTACTTATCATCTTCTGACCCATACCAAGCTAGACTTTATATGTTAAGAAGGTTTTCACGTTCAATTGATATATATAAATATAGACTTTTTCGGCTACAAAGGGCTCTTCAGTTAGCGATAGGACTGCTATAGCTTAGGTGAAATAATTATTATATTCATGTCTCCAAAGTATATCTATCTATTATGCTTTACAACTATTATTATTTCTTCAGGTCTTTCTCTTAGAAAGACGTCCCAAAGACTAACATCTCCTATAATAAAAAGAAATCATATTTCTATTTGGAATTGGATTCAAAAGTACAAACCACAAAAGATCATTCAAAAGAAAAAGAAAGTAATGGAATTCATCATCGATGAAACACTGCTCAGAGTAATGAGTATGTATATGGCTATGGGTGGCAATTGAACTAATAGACAGGATAACTCTTGTAATACGCATATCAATAGAGGAAAGAAGTATGCTTGTAGCTGAACGATTATTTATTTATTTATTTATTTATTTATTTATTTATTTATTTATTTATTTATTTATTTATTTATGAACTATCAACAACGCATGGTGATAAGCAATCTG
>DATDNG010000520.1:0-2337 GCA_036518375.1 Nitrososphaeraceae archaeon
TATCAAATATAATTACTGTATAATTTAAGGATAGGTCTCTTAAAGTGGATGGATCCCAACTATCCATGGTACCACCAGCACCACTAATAAGCAAAAATGAGTCACCTTTACCAAACGTCTTGTATGCAATATCAATATCTCCTACGTGAACTTTTTTACTGGTATATTTTGTGTGTTTAGTGAATTTGTAACATTGGAGTTCATTTGATCTGGTTGACCAGGCGCTTATAGAAAGCTCTTGCCAAAACCCTGTATAGGTTCTTAGGAATTGTAAGAATAGGTATACAGCATACAAAAGATCTGTATCGTAGATATGTACTGAATTATTGTTATAATATTATGTGATGATGTGTCTTAGATATTATGGTGGCATTGGGACATAGCAAAAAACTAAATTTAACAAGAAGAACATTAATTGTTACAGTATCAGCCTTCATCGTTATAATAGTATTAATAGTCATAAGTCCTTTACTCTTAAATTCAAAGTCCGACGCATTTTCAGATAATAATAACAAAAGTAACAACATTAGTAGTAGTCCAGCAGCAACAACAGCATCTTCTTCTCCTTTATCTTCAAAAACATGTAATCAATCATTATGGAATTTCATAGCTAATTCACCTGGACGATTTAAGATAATAAATCAATGTGTAACTGTGACAGGAATAGTCTTGTCTCTAAATCCAGAACCTGATGGAGATACTGACTTTCCATTAGCATTAGATCCACAATACAAAAATATGGTTACAAAAGCTAATTTCAATTCATTAATGCGAGGAGGCATATGGTGTGAAATGATATGTCAGCATCCAGAAATATCATCAGAAATTGAACCTTTTAAGAGAGGTGAATGTACAGGATTTAATGCAAGATTGATATTTAATCCTGTTCCTCAAGTAGGACAACATTTGATGGTAACAGGAACTTATCTATTGGATCTGAGAGAAGGAGGACATGCTGAAATTCATCCTGTAAGCTCAATTCGATTAATCAAGTAAGTATTGCCTATGATTCAACATCCTTATAACATGCTCATGGGCCAATAATACTTCTCTGGGTGTATTGTTGAGCTAGTGCTTGGTCTTGTTGTTGTTGGTTCAAAATACTAGTAGATAAACAAGATAATGCAAGTATAGCTATCAATAATAATAATCCAAGTGACAACGTCATACTTTAGTTCTATACAACTCGCGCTCGCTATTGTGATACTTGTATTTGAATTTTCATGGATAATATAGAGATCCTACTACTGTCTTCGAACTGTTATCTCCATTAGCAAATAAGCATTAGACAAACTATTGAGGGCTTTTGTTACTACATTATCAAACCATTCCTTCTTTGACATATTTGCATCAATTGTCAATCAAGTGACTATCAGGAAACAATTTTCGAATTAAAGCACCTGGCGAATATTTCTACACCTGCTGGCAATCCTTTACCACTTGGGATGTTTATGTCAAGGTAGAGGAGGTTAAAACTTAAATGAGTAGTAATAATAATCGGATTTCTGACGAATGCAACAAGGAATCCATGCTACTGTGCTAACGGTCCATGCATTGGAGTTTACGCAATGCAAAGATCTGTAATTGCTCATATTGTTATGAAGAGGTATGTGAAGACTTGGTTAATGCTCGCAAAGTGCATCAACACTTTATTTTGCTATCTTCCATATGCTGTCAAAATAATTCATAAAATGGTTTGCCATTTCTTCTGAATATATTAAGATGCCACTTGTATTATCCCATGATATCATTAGAATTTTATCTTGGAATATATCCATTGTTGCAGGCAGAGGAAAGTTGACAAACCTCATATTGACATCCTTTGGAATCTCTTCCTTGTAATGCTTTGATTTTCTAAAATTAATAGTGCTTATCCCTCTTTCTACTATATCTTTTGACTTTTGAAATTGATATAATCTAGAATAAAATGGACTAGCAACATCATGGTAATCGTCATAAGGATAAAAGTAACGTAGTATTTTTTCACCTTCATTTGAATCTGTTAACAGAATTTCATATGCAGTCCTGAGTCCTTTATCTCCTTTAAAAATCTCTGCATGGCTTGTTCTATGGATATCTTTTTCTCTTCTATTTTTTCTTCTCTTATATACAATATCAATAAGATCCGGAATTATTCTATCAACTACATTTTTTTGTAATTTTATCTGTTCTTCTTTTTTCTGAATATATTCTTGCAACCTATATGGTTCTACTGCATTAAAATGTTTAATGTCATCTATTAGCACATAGCTTACCAAGCCCTTTGTGATTAATCTTTCCAATACATCGTATACTTTAGAATATGAAACCCTTGAATCCTTGACTATTGAACCTACT
>DATDNG010000521.1:0-2184 GCA_036518375.1 Nitrososphaeraceae archaeon
TCTGAAGTACTGCTAAAGGTAAACCTAAGAATATTGTAAAACCAGCAATTGCGCCTAATAGTAAAAGTTGCGAGTAATCAATCAACCTTGTTATCGCTCCTTTTGTTACTATCGTCATTCATGAAATGTTGCAAAATTGTATTAATTAACGCATTAAGAAAAGCGCCTGTAACATATTGTGAATGTATTTTCAACTCAATATATGCAATCATATTAGGTTTTCCTAATTAGGTTTTCCTAATATATATTCTGATCGATAACTCTTTAACGTACAGCTAGTATACAATCTTATAGATTGGATGAATGCAAACTTGGCATAAAATGGTATAACTGAGTTGAGGAACATTAAAATAAAACTAGATAGGTTAGCCTAATACAAATGTTCGAAGAGAATAAAAATGACAATAATACCACAACAATACCAAAAATAAAGCGTAACATCATTTTGCAAACCATTAATATCATGCTAATGATTATTACACCTGCTTTCGTGATTTCGGCAATGCCATTGCAATTGCTGGTATCAGACAGCAATAATATTGCTTTTGCAGCCAATGGTAATGACCAACCAAACATAAACGCTGCCAATTTATTTAATACTAAGACAATAGTACTTCCGAATAATGTGAAAAGTTTAGTTATCCTCGTTCCAGATGAAGCTCATCATTCGCCCAAAGCATTGCCTGCAAAAAGATTCATTAACCAAACATATTTACCAGAAAACGCAGTTGTCAGTACTGGTACTACCATTGTGTGGTTTAGTGGCGATAATGCTCATGATCATTTCATAAACTTAAATGATGCTAAGAATAATGCATCAATATTTACTAGCGGCGCTTTTCCATTTAATACTGCTACAAAACCAGTTAAACTCAACAATACAGGAGATTTTATTTATTCAGACCCTGAAAATGCTAAAAGCAGAGAAGTTGGAGTGAATGGGTATGTTATGACAGGTACAATAAGAGTAATAAATCAACCTTCTTCCTCTTCTAATTCAGGTAGCATTACAGCTGCTACTACTACTGCTACTACTAACAGTACTGCTGCTAAATTTGATACAGTTGGTACCCTTATGGTTCCTGCAAAGAGAGTCAGTCAATATATTTCCGAATTTAAAAGTCATGGACTTGAAGTTAATAGTACACAGCAATTCAAAGCTCTTCGCAATGGCAGTCAGCAAGTATTACTTGTCTGGACTAGCAATGGCATGGATTTGAATAAAATATTAACTGCTCTAAACCAGATAACTGCTACATTGCCATATACTTGAAGAATTTCAAAAGCCACTTTTCCTTTTTTTCATAATTCTTGTGCTGAAATGTAACGACATGAGCAAAGATGGGTTGTTGTTGTCATAAAACTAGATAGTGAGTAGGTTAGACAAGAGGTTGGTATGCCGAAGATAGAGAATAACTTTGATAAGATGAAACACACATGCTCCAAGACATCAACAGGACTATAAGTGGTGCAGTAGAGATGTCAAGCAGATCCGTACCAAAATATGAAGACAATTGATCCTCATATAATGGGTATCGAGTTATTATAATAATAGTAACAGTGAGTAACATCAAGCATCTATCCAAATGTGCCTACGAGACCTGCAGGTGTGATTGTTCTATCATCGTAGACTGTAGATATTTCTCTAAAATTGTAGAGTTAGCCACTACTAAGGGTTCTATCGTGTCTTTCTCGAGCTTCTTTTTCTTCCAGTGGCAGCTGGAAGAATAGTCACACTTCACGCATGTAAACTGGGTTCTGTTATTACAAGAGTTCCATTCCTTATAGTGTGTATTTCGTAAATACTCATGCATATCATTGTACCTACTGAACCTCCGCTAAGGTCTTTCCAACCCAGCTTACTACATCTAACACAATAAGCACATCCAACATAAATAATTAGAACATCTGGTTTCTATATGTCGTGATCTATTGTTGGCCTGTTTGGTCAGACCAAACATGTACGTGATCACATATGGTATGTGATTCCAGTTGTATTGTGGTCTTATGCGAACAGATCTATTTGATCACATTATTAGCCACCTGACATGTAACATTAATATACATGACAAAATTCGGAGGATGATATATGAATATTTATAATAATTTGATACTGACAGCACTTTTGACTACCATTATAATGGTGTTGGCTTCTAACCAAATATTTCTGAAAACATCAGCAGC
>DATDNG010000522.1:0-4714 GCA_036518375.1 Nitrososphaeraceae archaeon
TGAAAACCTATTGAACTTTGCTTGGATTGTAAACATGTTTACGAGTCTTTTTTAATTCTCAGTTAATTCTCAGTTAATACCAGTTCTTTTCCATGATGCTTGCGTACAATGTGCTTTTGCTTTTCTTTTAGCCTATCAAAATCTCTCTCATGATAACATATACAAAATCTCTTAATCTTCAAATTATGATATTTTGATGGCAATGAAAATTCGTGGTCTACAACGTCATCTGGCTTGCCAAAATGATAATGAGAAGCCATGTCAACGAAAACAGAGATACCACTCTTTCCTTTACTATTGGCGTCCCTCTCTAAGTTTAGAGTAAATGACACAATATCCAGTTCTTAATTGTCCTAGGTGTAGTTTGATTAATGCAATTGACAGCAAGTACTGCTCTAAATGTAGTTATCCATTGGTTCCATCTGCATTTGACGAATTAAAAGAAGCAGAGAATAGAAATTACAGGAGATGGAGCAAAGCAATGTCGAAAAGGAAAAGCTCATGTCATATGTTAAAACTGCTGGATTCAATAACTATACTAGATGGATGATGATTTGATATTTCTTTGTGCAAAGACGCTACCATTCCTCATGGAATATTAAGCCACATCTATAACATTTCCAAGCAGTAAGGTCTCAAATGTTTTTGCACTCCAAGCAACTAAACTTCAATTGTCTTTTGTGCTACTCGTCGTCTTAGTAATAAGACAAATCCAAGCGAAACTGCTGAAAGTAAGCCTGATGTGAGGTATACTAGGTTGTATGATCCAAGAGATGGGTATGATCCTTGAACTCCTTTAATCGTCTGATGATTTTCCATATACACACCAGTCAATGCTGGACCTATCGACATTCCTATAAACAGCAATAGAGCACCTACTCCTACGGATATTCCAACAAATGATTTAGGTGATGACGATACGATGACATTCCACGTTGCGGTGATCGTCATTGAGAGTCCTGATGCAATTATGGCCAAATTAATAGATACTGCAGGTTTTGTAGAGTGAAACACCAATAGTCCTACTGAGCCGATTAGACTGACAATAGTACCTATAATGATTGGATTTAGTTTTCCTATTCGGTTAATTATAAGCGGCGTAATGCTTGAGAAAACTAGGAACATGATCATAAAAGGCAGCTGTACATTTGCGGCATCAACTGCACTTCCTCCAAACCCCAACGGGACAGGGTTTCTTACCAGCTGTACTATAGCTGGATATGCCATGAACATTGTAATTCCAGTAGCTATTGCTATTATGTAAGAAGGCATGAGAGTCTTGTCTTTGAGCAATCTCATGTCTACCAATGGCGATGGGACTCTTCTCTCAATTAGAACAAAGATGGCTAATGAAATTGCTGAAGCTATGAAGGCAATTTCAATTTGTGACAAAGTTTTTGGGTTTATTCCACTCTGTACAAGTGTCAGGGCAATTAGAAATGAAATTACTGTTATCGAAAGTGCCAAAGCACCCTTTATGTCTATCGTAGGTGATGTGTGTTGCTTCTTTTTGCCAGTGCTTTGTTGAGTATTTCCCTGAGCCGCTATTTGGGCTTTATTTTCTTGTACGAATTTGGCGATCATGACTGTAACTGCCGCTGCAAATGGGACTATTGATAAGAAAGTGGAATGCCATCCAAACATCTGAATGATTGTGGCTCCAGCTAAGAGGCCGACTACGGAACCTGCAGAGTACGCAGATCCAAAAACTCCTACAGCGATTGCAAGCTTTGCTGGTGGAAATGTGTCCCTAAGAAGGCTAAATGCTGCTGGGACAGCTGCCAAGCCTATGCCCTGGATAATCCTGCTCATTAACAGAAATGTTATATTGTGTGCGAACCCACCAGCAGTTATTCCAGCTACATATAGAGTCAGTAGCATGAGTAATATTTTCTTTTTGCCATAGAGATCAGACATTTTACCTGCTATTGGAGTCATTACCGCGGCAACAATTAGATATGAGCTAAATATCCATGCAGCTGTCCCATATGGTATCCTGAAGTCCTTCATAATCTCTGGTATAGCGGGCAAGAGCATAGTTTCTGAGAAAAATACTACCAATAATGTGCTGCTAAGTATTCCAAGAGTAATCCATGCATGACGACTGATAGTAACAGACGTTAATGTAGACATATGTTCACAATATGTGTATACGCACTTATATAAGTGTATCTGCACGTATTATCTTGAAGGCAACTAATATGCATTCGGGAAAAATTGGTTTTCGATAGTGATTGTCAATTAAGTTTTTATTAGAGATAGGTGTATATCAACGTAGTTGGCATCAAAGAAGCAAAGTACTGACACAATGCTGGGCCAAAGTATGTCTGCAGGTACATGTACATGCGGTGAACTGCGGAAGGCAGCTAGAGCGATAACATTGCTATATGACAATGCATTTAAATCCAGTGGGTTGCTATCTACACAGTTTAATGTACTACAAGCAATATACAATGTTCGTTCCATGCGAATTTCTGATCTAGCAAATAAGTTGGGAATGGATAGAACGACCCTTACCAGAAATTTATCGGTACTAGAAAGACAGGGATTTATCGAAATTTCGCAGGGTAAAGATCATCGAACAAGAATTGTGACTGCTACTCAAAAAGGACGTAGTGCTGTAGCCAAGACTATTTTGCTCTGGAATGAAGTTCAACACAAAGTGAAGCAAGAAATGGGCGAAAGTTCATGGCGCGAATTAATGCAAAATTTAGGCCAATTACTGAAGGTAACTGACCAACTGATTACACATGACAATTGAAGAAAAGGAAGTTTGTGGTTGTTCCTTCAATTGGAATGTCCTATTTCCATATAGACGTGATATAATGCTCATTTAGGAAATGTGGAGATCCACGCAATAGATATTCCCACCATATTCCGTGATTTTGACGATTACTGGTGCCCATTGTACATTCTTTTGTTGATTATAATACAGATCAATAACAAGCTTTTCCTTTTCTACATTGCTTAGTATGTGATACGTTTTTACTGCTACCATTGCTTGCTTTTACTGAAGTAGTACAAATGATAAGACCGTTACCACTATGTATTAAATTCAGTTCAGTGATTGATCCTAGGACTACAGAAGATTTAATTTTCCATAAGAAAATATATCCTTCTTCCCCTTCTAACCATTCTATCACTTTATGCTACGAGAATTAAGGGCCATAATCAAAGGCTCATAAATTTACCATTGTATACTCGGTCTGCGTTTGGCCTCTGGAACTATGGAGAGTGAAAACCTAGGAGATGTTGACCCAGTTGTGTTTGGGGATTCCCGCAAATAAGATGGTCGCATGCCCAGTGGTAGTTTACCACGACGTTAGCTCCACTATCTGACATAGTTGCAGTACATGAATTTGTACCCGTGCAATCGCCCTGAATATTTGCCAGCTCATATCTCAATCCTCCAAAGGAAGTTGGGTCAACTTTCGTCGTTATCTCGTATAAAGCACCTAAAGGTATTGGTACTGTGTTTTTAGTTGGTATGGCACAACATGGACCTGCTGAGAATATGAAGCTTGGTAGTTCGGGGTGGTTCAACACTTTTACGGTAAAACATGTCGGTGAAACTGGGGCAGTGTGCAGACTTGAAATGACAATTTGCCCTAACTATAGTAGATAATGTTAATGTTGCATCGCCTGCTTTGGCTGTTGATGAAGGTGGAGTTACAGTTACTACTCTCGATTGAACATTGCGACATAACAAAGTGGAATGACAGTTAACTAATCGACGTACCAACCGTACTGGGAAGTAATCACCTACATTAAGATATTGCGTTAACGTCGCTATAGACTTGTTCACCATGTTTTTATGGTTAATATAGATCTGTACTAGTTATGGGTACATCTGCAGCAGGTAGTTTTGTCATATCTCCTTCTTCTGATATGTCATAGAACACAAGACACATTTTGAATAGTTCGCCATAAATCTTTTTGAAGTACACGTTGACATGTGTATGATGCCAAGACAACTGTACCCAATAGTGATACTCTCGTTTTTCAAATTGCAACTTTATCCTTTTGCCTTACTACTTGCTCCTTTCATTTTGGTGCTGTTCCTTTGATAGAACATCATACCATTTCTGATTCATTTTTTGTATATTGTCAAATTGTTGTTCGTATAATGTAGCCATTTTATCGTAGCTACCAATGAACTTGTTATAAATCTCATTTACTCTCTCAATTCTCTTGATAGATTCATCGTACAACTTGTTTATTCGTTCTAGGTTTCTAATATAGTCTTGCTGTAGCTGGCTTATCTTCTCAAAGTTTTTGAGAAATTCAGTATATATGTCAAACCATGTCATTTGAGAATAATATCATTACTTATACTTATCAATTAGGCTATGTATGTTATAGATTGTTAGTTGGTCATTTGGTATACAGTAGATGCTACCTACTACTACTAAGCAAATGAAAATGACCTGTGCAGGAATTGTTTGTTATGGTATAAGACAGATTATGATGTAAATAACATCCCAGCAAAGATGATAAGCAAAGGCAACAATAACATCTCAAATGTTACTAGTACTATAGAGTATGTATTAATCTGCTTGGATTGTAAGTATCAAACACCATATGGCTATGTATGGTTTGCAATATGTGATGGGAGAGAGCACGTTTTAACAAGTAAACACAAAATAGTAACTATAACTGAAATAATCTGGCAAAACGATACAGCATTAGAGATACTTCAAATACAAATAAATAA
>DATDNG010000523.1:0-3163 GCA_036518375.1 Nitrososphaeraceae archaeon
ACTAAAGGTGTCTATTATCATCTATAGTTCTATCACCAATAAATCTAAGATAAAGAAAATCTGTACTATCTATTGGAGTTATCCTTAGCAGCTCTGCAAGTTGGCTATGGCGAGGTCTTATTTCACATCTGCTTTCACAACTGCTGCAACCATTGTCTTATCCACTAGCTGACTTGACAAGATCTTAAGGAATCCTTTTGCTATCTCTACAAGTCCTTCATGGTATATATCATAATAGTAATTTTGAGGTTTAGTAAAAGTAGATGTATGAGTATAAGGTACTGCTTCAGATGTAGTGGTACTACTACCAAAGACATTGTCCTTGTCGTCGTATTTACTATTGCAAATAATAGCATACCTATCAGGATTCATTCCCAAAGCTTCAATTACTGCATTAAGAGCCAAGTCTAATAATGTTTCTTGCTCTGTAAAAAGTCTTTTTACATGATCCTCTGCAACATCTTTGATTTGAAGATACTTATCATTGCTATTTTTGTACCAAAATGGCTATTACTCTACTTCTTATATGGGTATATGCCAGAACCTCCACCAACATCATCTTTTTATGGTCTGAAGTATAGTCTCTGATTCTAACGGTAGCAAAGACGGTATTTCATGGATTTTCCATGCTTGTTTTAGAAGAAAATATTGGTAAGCTGAATGCAAATGTTGCACCTTTACCATCAGGGTTATTCTTAGCCCATATTCTACCTCCGTGAGCTTCTATAATACTCTTTGAAATAAATAGTCCTAGCCCAGTACCAGTATTTGACGTTGTGGCAAACTTCGTAAATAGTCTTGGTAATATTTTGGGGTTTATACCTGTGCCTGTGTCTTTGATGCTAATCACGACCTCATTATCTTTCTTTTCTGTAGCTACTCTTATAGTTCCTTCATTTGTAACTTTTGCAGCATTAGCAAGCAGATTAGAAATAACCTGAGAAATCCTGCCTTTATCTGCTTCTATAATAACAGGAGAAATTCCTTCTCCTTCTTCCACCTTCTCTGAATTTATAAATTCTAATTTGATGCTGCTCTCTTTATTTTCTTTGACGATGATCTGGTTCATGGTATCAGAAATTGCATTTGATATTATCTCGTTTAGATTGAATCTTTCTTTTTTTAGTATTAGATTATGACTTTCAATTTTAGTAACATCCAAAATATCTTCTGAGAGTCGCTGTAACCGTTTTGCATTTCTCACAATGACATCTAGCAACACTTGTTGTTTAGAATCTTTTATTTGGGAACGAAGAACACCACTTAGTCCAAGTATGGGTTGTATAGGTGTTCGCAATTCATGAGCCGCTGTATTGATGAACTCTTTTTGCATTTTGTCATGTCTTTTTAGCTGTTCATATAAATTAGATTGTACCCATAAATTCTCAAATATAGCAACATAAGATAAAACACCTGCTATGCTATTAGAGTACGTTGATAATCCTATTGCTTCAATAAAAGTTGTCTTTGAATCATCCCTCAACTCCATTACCATTGACTCTGTCCTGTCAACTACTAATACTGTGGCTTTAGCCTGTACCATTTGTTCAATATATCTAACATCAATGTGATTAGGATAATGTTGTATTAGCTGGATTGTTATTTGTTGTATTAAGCTGTTTATCGGTACTAATATTCTAACTTTTATATTTCGTTCTTTAGCTGCTTGTTTTGCTAATTCTATTACCCCTATTTTTTCTTGACGTATAAAAGCATTAGTAGTGGGAAATATCAATAGTATTTCTTCTTTAGCTGATCTTACAATATTCAAGTACTTATCCTGTGCTTTAGCGGAACTTGGAATAACCTCGATGTCCGCTAAGTCAACCCCTGCTTCAATATCGCTTATTCTATCTGTAGCATCAACACCGTTCCTCCATAACTCTTCGAATAAAGAATTGAAGTGATCTACATACAATGGTTCATTACTAATTAAGAAACTCTGGCTCATTTTACCTCCTTCCATCTTTTCTATTGTAAGGGCCACTTCTTTGTCTGATACACCAAAACTTAATGGAGGCATATTTTTGATGTGCCTTGTTTGTATTCCAGATTTAAGGAATATTTTTGCTAATTCTAGGTTATCTTTATTTATATTAGTAATCCATCTTAATCCGAGGCCTTCTCCTTTTTTCTTAGATTTGTCGATTACATTCTTATATGAATCAAAAAGATAGTTGTAGCTCATTTGCATTCCACCAAATCCTGTACATATTGATAAGTTGTTGGCAGCATTGTTTTTGCGTTTTATTTCTTTGATAATTTCATCTCGGTTTACTAACATTCTGGTACTATTTGTAATAGTTCTTTTTTGTTCTTCCTCTTGTCCTTGAATTTCTTTGACTATCTTTTGCTGCATCGAGTGTTCTTTTCCCGATTCTTTGAGATATTTATCAGAAGTAACGTAATTTCTTAATATATCATTGATAAGACTGCTAATAGAAACTCCTCTTCTCCTTGCATCTTTCTCCAGAGCTTTGACTATTTCTTCTTCCTTTATTCGAATGTCTGAAGTGGATGATGGATTATTATTCTTAGTAGCATGAAGATCTGTATCCTCATTGAATAATACCTTATTTCGTGTTATTGTAACTAGAGCTACTACGTGTTCATCTTCCTCTTTTGTTGTATCATACGCCAAATAGGTGAAAGGTAGTATCTCAAAAAATAATATCACCATAGCAGTTGCTATAATTATCCCATTTGTCAAACAATATCTCTTTGACATTTTGGGTATAATGGCTATCATTTTCAAACTAATATACCTTTAACCTTCCAAATAGTGTCAACTACTTGTTAAGAGCCTACAATCGTGACATTGGTAGACGGTAGAGTTGATTATACTATAAAATATGTAGCAGGTTGTTTTTCAGTCTGTAGTCAATTACCAGTCTATGCGGATTACAAGCTAGCTGCATAGTCTACTGCTCAGTTTTCAATTTTCTGCTGCTGTGATTGTAGGCTGTTGTTGCTATACTGTTACTGATCCGTTATTGTATTAGTTGTACTGCTACTGCTTTCCGTACCTTTTGACTTGACACCAATTATCTTGTTATTATATACCATGTTGTTTGTGGCAGTTTTTCTGATATCAAGACTACTTTTTGCATTCATGATGGTATTATTGTATATCTTATTTCCAGAAGCATCACCTATCACTTTA
>DATDNG010000524.1:0-5201 GCA_036518375.1 Nitrososphaeraceae archaeon
TTTTTATCTTACTTTATAGAGATATTAACAAACCATAATTATAATGGCTTTGCTTAATATTTGAGACGACAAAACAGCATCTTTTTTAAAATAAAACTCTTCGGAGTGCATGCAGTGATGTACATCCCAATATTTCTTCGGCATCGAAATAGTGAGGAGTTGTGAGGCACAAAGTATGCATATTTAATTACTGCTTCCAAATCAGCTAGCTTTTTTATCCCAGCATATACAACAACCACAATACAAGAATTCAAAAGATTCCAATAATTCCCTCAAATACAAAACGAACAATAACCCTGGTAAATAACAATAATGATGATAATAATAATAATAATTACTCAAATGTGATCATGTGATATTAGATTAACAACAAGTTATATCGTTATTAACTGATGGCTCTAGAAACTGTTTGACCTCTTGCAAAGTAACCTTTAATTGTGATTAAAAATCCAATCAATTTGGATTGATACTCAAACATGCCTATCTTTTCTCTGCTACTACAAATTAACGGTATTTTCGGAGGAGGGTCTGATTCAGGTACCAATCCTCTGGCATACATTCTGTGGTTTGCACCAATCTTCCTTTTGATGATCTATGGTCAGAAATTTCAATCGTGGATGATTCTCAGCGATGTTTCAAAGTCTTTAACAAAACTAAAGACAATGAAAGAAACGGCAAGGAAAGAAGCGATAGATTATGTTAAAACCTCAATTAAGCCTTCAACTGACCCCTGCGAGAGAATTGATAAATTTCTTGAATATTTTACAATTATGCCCGTTGACCTCGATCCAACGGGCATTGTTGGAAAGCTAGATCATATCATTAGAACCAGAGACGAAAGGATTCGTTCTGAAATAAAGAGAATGGCAGAGGGAATGACTGAATCCCATGCTTCTCGTGTGGAGAACATTCTAGAGGCAGCGACTGCCCTCAATATGATTTACAAGGTTGTACGGCATTTTTATCTGATGGGCAAGCGGACAACAAGCATGTTCGTACTCGTTCAACTGCAAATGGTAATGCCACTTCTATTACAAGAAGCAGAGGCATTGCAAAATGCAATAGGTGCCTTCAAAAAGGGTCAGCCAATAGGAGACAGCATAGGTCCCATGATTGTTGGAAAAATGATGATTGGAAAAGATAAGAAAATAATCGCACGAGAAACTGTCTATACCGAAGGCGAATACAAGAATAGAAAATTGTATTTGCTCAAAGCAGAAGGCCCAGGTGGAGCTGTAGGAAGACCTGGGGAGGCAGTTCAAAGACTAGTCGGAGAGATTGGTTTGAAAATTGACGCTATCATAATGATAGATGCAGCATTGAAGTTGGAAGGCGAAACAACAGGTGCCGTTGCTGAAGGCATTGGAGCTGCTATAGGCGGCATCGGAGTTGAGAAATATCAGATTGAAGAAGTTGCGACAAGTTTTAACATTCCTGTTTATGCGGTTATAATAAAGGAGTCTATCCAAGATGCAATCACTATTATGCGAAAGGAGATTTCTGATTCATTTGACAAAGTAAGTAATACAGTATTTTCTGTAATTGAAGACAAGACGGCTTTGGGACAATCAGTCTTGATCATCGGCATTGGAAATACATTAGGAGTTGCACAATAATCTTGTTGTATTTCTTTGGAAAGAAAAAGAAAGAAGAAACTCCAACTATTTATGCTGTAGAGACATGCCAAAATTGTGGCCAAACTAACAGAAGAATTTTTGAAGCTAATGATTATATCTATAAAAGGAGATCAAGCTGCAACAACTGCTCTGGAACTGTGATGATAACTGCAATTTATGGCGAATACCCACCAGAAAAGCAAAAGAAAAAGCAAAAAAATATAATAACAGCATAAAAAACTCTTGCAAGAGCTAACTAATGATACCAAAAAATTAAGGTAGATAATAAGAAACAGTGGCCTATACTGTGATGATGTTAGTGGAACTCTCTGAAGGAATCAATGTATGTTCTGCTTGGGCAACCATCTTTCCATTTCCTTCTACAAGAATAGGATACGCATGTATATTCCTCTTCTTTATTAAGGCATCTATAAATTGACGAGCATTTTTCTCTTCATATTTGCCCAGCATCCATCTGAGAGCAAATGGCAAAGTCTTAAATCTATTCCAAATATCTTCAAGGAATTCATCTACTTCTTTTTCCTTAGTTGGTTTGCGGGAAATTATGCTAAAAATATTGCGAACCTTGCCTTCAAAGACTACTCCTTGTCCCTCTTTTGTTGTTACAAATGGTTCGATAGCGTATGCTTGATTAGAAACTAGGTTAAATGATGTTCCAATTGTCCAAATATTTGGTATTGATCTTCCTGCATGAATTGTGTATTGTTCTAATGAATGGCCGCTTAAGTTCTGAATAGGCTTGAATCCATGCTTTGATATTGTCCTTTCGATCACTTTTCCAATATCGCTAGCTTTAGTATTGACTTTAGCTATTCTGACTGCTTCGTTTAAGGCAGTCTCAGCAGATTTCACTAGGGCCTCATATTTTGGATTATAACAAATTGTTACTGCTGTATCGGCAATATACCCTTGAACGTGCACTCCAATATCGATCTTTAATATATCAGTATCATTTACTACAATCTGGTCGTTTGGCTCTGCAGTATAGTGTGCTGCTATATCATTCAAGCTAACATTAACTGGAAAAGCTGGTGCAGCTCCCCTCATTGTAACTTCAGATTCTATGGATTGACAAATTTGAAACAGTGTAGATCCAACATGGTATTTCTTTCGAGTATTTTCCCGTACTTCGGCTGCTATCTTACCCGCTTGTTGGTAACAATCAAGAAAATTCATAGGTTAAAACTTTTTGCATGACGGCATATATATAGTGGTCTTAATATTCTAACGAAAGTTAAAATTATGCTGGCAAACAGTGTTGTTCGCTGCCAAGTAGTTTTTGTCAATAATGTGGTAGAAGCGGGGTCGTTGTCTAGCATGGTATGATGCCAGCCTTGGGCGCTGGAGGCCGCCGGTTCAAATCCGGCCGACCCCAGTTAAATTAATTGTTATTATAGAACATATTATAGGATGCAATTCTGTTCTGTCTCTTTTTTTATATCTCATTTACAGTATACAAAGAATATCACCATTAATTTTTTTCCAAATACGAGTAAAATTTGCCTCTGGTGCTTCAACGATATCATTATCATCTTGGATCATGTAGTAAATATAAGTGGAGTTTCCTTAACTGTAATTTTGATAAATCACGCAGATTGAAGTACAGAACACACCTCCATCTATTATACTTATACACGGGTCATGCTTCTCTCTAAAAATGTCGATAATTAATATAAACAATAAGTGTGTCCTTCCTTAGGAGGTTCGATAAGGTATTAAACAAAAAGACCGTCAAAGTCGCGCTAGCAAAGCTATAAGGGACAAGAAAATCAAAAGATGGGTTACTATCGGCGTGATAGTGGCCGCCGCAATAGGCATTGGTTATGCGGTAGTAACTTCTAAAGCACTTTCAGGATCTAATGCTGCTGCATTACCAATAGATGGGATACAATGCAACAACGTGGAACAACTTGTTTTCCATAACCACGCACATTTGGATATATTCATTAATGGCCAACCCTACAAAATTCCTTCGCAAATTGGTATTACTGGCAGATGCTTTTATTGGCTGCATACACATGATGAATCCGGAGTTGTCCACATAGAGTCACCGGTAGTGAAAAACTACACATTAGGGCAGTTCTTTGACATATGGAATAAGACATCAAGCAATAACCAGATATTTGGCGATATCGCTAATGGCAAGAATACTCCAACTGTATATGTTAATGGCAAAAAACTAAGTTCAGGAGTAAATTATAAGGATATCAAGCTTAATCAGCACGATGAAATCGCGATAGTTTATGGCAAGCCTCCAGCAAATATACCTTCGTCATACAACTTTACAGAGGGATTATAACAACAACAACAACAACAACCATCATCATAGCGATGGTGATCCAATAAACTTTGTTGTTGTTGTTTATTGGAGGTACCCAATTCGACTGCTCTATTTGCTGACTCGGAAATAGTCTGCGACTGACGTAGGAAAGATGTCATTAAAAGCAATGGATGTACAGACCAGTCAGAAATAATGTTCAAATGATTCCTAATTGTATACTTTAAATTGCAGGCATTTCATGGATGAGGTTAGTTACACCACGACCATAAATTAGGTCCACTATATCCATATATCCAATAATTAGATAAGATTAAAGTTTATACAGTTGGACTTTTTACTTTCTATGTTTAATTTTAGAAGTCGTTCCCATCAGTTGAAAATCATAGGTAGTATTTTTATTAGTGTTCTAATTGTTATTCTACTCCACATTGCTCTGAACAAAACTCATTGGAGCTGCTATTACCACCAATCTGGTCACCACAGTTTCTACAATGTTAAGGCGGTAGACTTTGTTATTATTACGTCTTTATTATAGAATCATATTATGAAATGTAAAATAAGGTCAAGAGGAGAAGAGTTACTGTAGTTTATTTAATGGTAAGTTGAATGTAAAGTCGATCCTTTGCCATCGAAACGAAAAATCACTTCAAGAAATAATGAAAGTCCCCGTCTAGCAATATCATTTCAATTCGTAGTTCTATTCACATTGATCGCCAGTGCTGTTCTAATTTTTATTATCCTTACAAGTAGTTATAAGGATATCATAAATATGGTTATTTACAGTAAAAGCACTGAAAGCATGGGAGAAGATAATACAGATGGACATATAGCCTATGCACATTTTTTTGGAGCAACAAAAACCGTCGGCAATTATCAAATAGTATTTCAACCCTTTCCATTTGTTCCATTTGTTGGAGATAATTCAACCACGCTAAATTTTAGTATTTTAGATAGCAATAACTCAAATGTCAATAATGTATATGCAGCTTTGGTTATAAAAGAGAAAAATACCGGCAGTATCGTTGGGCAAATTCCTTATAAATTCTATGAATTTAGCGATATTACTTTCCGTTATCCATTTCAAAATGTTGGCAACTATGTAGTAACTTTTGAAGCTAGAATAAATGGAGATCCAAAGTATCAGGATAACCCTTTGACATCAAATTTTGATATCTCTGTGAGTAATCTTCGGCAAATAATACCCTTTGGCCAATTGATGCTCTACTATGTAACTCCATCCACTGCAGCTGTAGCAGGTATCGTCCTTTATATAATCTCAAAGA
>DATDNG010000525.1:0-2025 GCA_036518375.1 Nitrososphaeraceae archaeon
TTCAAGAGAATCTAATTATAATTTCTATGATTCCGAATTAGAGCAGATAATTTATTCCTGGAGCGATAAAACACATGCTAGGAAGCTAATCAAACAGAAAATTAATTTGAAAATAGAGACACAAATTATGCCCCAGCCTCAAATAATTACTCTATCCATGTTAGGATGGTCTATTAAATCGCGAAAAGTGTATGGAAAACTAAACCATACAAAGCTTCTTTTTTATTATTTTCAATTATTATTACGCCTTCTGAAGATGTTGTTTTAACAACTCCATGTTGTAATGCAGCGGTAAGCCCGTTAAGATCTTCGGCACCATGATATATGAAGTCATGAGTAACAAATCTACTTGCATTTTCAGGATTTCCCTTCATCAATAAATTCCCTGACAATTTGCTTGTTTTCTGCAAGAGACGCAACATCGAACTGGGACCATCTTGATTAGATCTTTTTATTATTAATTAATCTGTCCTGAATTCACTTTGAGATTCAAGTCGTTGAACAGACAAATTAGAGATAATGTAGCTTTCAATACAGCAATACGTATTCTTTCGCATTTTAATTATTTTACTAAAAAGATGGGCCTGGACTTACTTTACTCATTCTCCGTTACGACTCAGTACTGCTTTATATGACCTTACTTTATTTGTTTTGATGGATATAAATAGACATTGGAAGGCAATAACTGCGATACCAACCCTTGCTTCTCTATTACTGGTTATTCTTGACTATTTGTTTCCGCTAAATGGAACCGAGAAACTGCTAATATATATTTTCGATTTGTTTGTTGTAATATTGTTAGCAAGAGACTTCTACTCTAGGATCAAAGAATCCGATCACAAACTAAGATTTATTTTAATTCATTGGTATGAATTTGCTGCAATGATACCACTGGTTTTGTTATCTGCTTCTCCTTATGACCTTAAATGGGTTGCATTTTTCAGAACTGTTAGGCTCTATAACCTGGTATCACTGCTAGGCAATAGCGAAATCATTTTGCTAGGATTATTTGCTGCAGTCACCATAATTGTTGGGGGATACGCTGAATACTTAGCGGAGGCTAGCAATCCAAATGCAACTGTAACGACTCCTGGCCAGGCTCTCTGGTGGGCTGTTGAAACAATTACTACTGTAGCATATGGTGAATATTATCCAGTTACATTCTGGGGAAAAATAGTAGCAACCTTGGTTGCATTCGTAGGTATTGGAATGCTATGGGCAGTTATTCCTATCCTGAGCTCTAAACTCACAGAGGCAAAACTAAAGAAAACTAAGAAGTCAGATCTGCTTGATGATACAAAACAACTAATAAAAGACAGAATCGATGACGTTGAGAACTTGAATGAAGAAGACCTGCAGAGATTAATTGGTATGATACGATCGCTTAATAATGGGAGAGCGGCATCTGCATAGGTAAAAAAGGCGTTTTCTTCCTCTCATATCTCCTATGTGTATAGATGTGTATGTATTGGGTCCTGCTGTTGTATATATTTTCGACTGTGATGAAGTAAAATGCATTTGTGATTATATTAGGTTGTTTTGCCAATAACAGTCGTGGTCTCATCTGGTATGCCATCAGCATAGATATATAGATGATTGGAAAAGGAGAAAGACTTTTACATGTCTTTAGACAAACTAGATAGAATTGTCTTCATGACATTATCGATTCCATTTAATTTATCAGTTAATTTCATTATTTCATTTGCCTTGTCTTGGTATATGGAATGATTAAGTATTTGATAAATTGCATCAATGATTACGTTTGTATTTAGTTGTTTTGTTTGTAGCATTATTCCTACACCAATTTTAGCGATTTTTTCAGAATTACCCAACTGTTCACCATGATTTTCTATAGGTATAGAAATCATAGGTTTCCCGAACTGAATAGCTTGTGATATAGCTACATGTCCACCACGAATTATGAGCAAATTACTCATTGCTAATATTTCGTCTCGTACAGGGCACCATTCATAGTACCAACCTGATCCTGCCAGCTTTTTAGGTTGGGTACTCCCTGTAGGTCTT
>DATDNG010000526.1:0-2571 GCA_036518375.1 Nitrososphaeraceae archaeon
TTTCTTATCTAGAAGCGATGAGATCCAACGATTAGCACTATCTAATTTCAAAGATTTTGTTGAAAATGCTTTATTTTTCAGTGTCTGGAAGAGTAACAGAACGCACAGCAGATGCAAGTGAGCTAAATATAACCATACGTGCCTTCCTTATCCTGGTATTTGCACTCTTACTGACATATCCCATAGAATTATTGCTTTTAGTGTTGTTGCTTGTACCAGTGTTACTATCTGTTTTTGGTCTATGACTTCTATTTGTATAGATGTGAACTCTGCTTAAATCCCCGTAACTTGGCACCTGCCAATTGCGCCACCTATGTAATGCGGATACATAATGGTTTGTTATATCGTACTCTCTTCTTGATTGTTCATTAGAAAGAACTTCGTAAGCTTCAACGATCTGCATAAACTTCTGCTTTGCTTCTTCAGAATTTTTATTTCTGTCAGGATGGTATTTTAATGCTAAATATCGATAAGACTTGACTATTTCTGACTGGGAAGCATCCTTACCAAGACCCAATATTGTGTAGTAGTTTGACACGTCGTATGTATATTATATGGAGTTAAAAGAGTATAAAAATTTTTTAACCTTGTATGAGCACTATTTTAATACATAATAAGAGCAAAGCATACTATTTTGGTCATATTACTCTGATTTTATGGCATGTATATGATCATCTCGAAGGTTAGCATTTTTGCTGCTCGCAAAGTCTAATATATTCTATCTAATCAAAGAGTAGCTTTAAAAAATAAAAGGAAAGTGTTTTTAGCCGCTATGGAGAGGTTCCGCCACCACTGTTGTCCGAACCGCCAATACTGCTGCGCGAACCGCCAAGACTGCTGCCGCCAAGACTGCTGCCTGGACCGCCAGCACTGCTGCCGCCACCACTGTAGACGGTGTCATAACAATTGGTTACATCTGCTCTAGAAAGCATCGCAGATCCGCTGCTGCTGCTACCGGAAGGCGTACCTAATGAGGTCCTACCGCTAGTAGCATCCCTAAGACAGCTAACGAATTTGCTCATCAGGGATTTTGGTGAAGGACTGCTTGAACTACTGCCCGTATCCGATCCTCCAAGAGTTGTAGTGTCGCTTCCTCTCCTGCTGCGTTGAGCTGAAACTGAAGCATTAAGACTACCTGCTGCTACAAGTGCTATTGCCATTGTAATTGCTATGATAGTTAATGCCATTGTTGTTCTGTTTGTATGCATTCGTTCTGATAGGGACAAGCGTCTATTATATAAGGATGATAGTAAGTAATATTAGACCAACTGACATGGGAATTTTTAATTAACTCCTGCTTAAGCTTGGGATCGATGGATGAGCAAATCTGGCCGCTTTGCAGTTGCAAGTTAAAAAGATTTCAATTCAACAATCATCAAAATTAATAAAATATGACTTGAGCAGGTCAGTAATTGTATAATCCAAGTTTTTATCTCCGTGCAAGATCTAATCTACTAGGTCTTTAAATTAGGAAAAAGAAAAGTATTATTACGTTCTTTCAATACATGAATGATACCATACTCTTACAAAGCTTTGATGCCATAGATAAATATGGTTTCTAGAGCCTCTAACCACCATGTGTTTAAAATTCATATGCTATGTCTAACATCCTTTGATTGTTAGTTATTCAGATCTTTTACGTGAGGATTGTTATATGGGCTATCAAAGACTTGGTGCCCGGTCTGATGCTTAAATTCATCGTTCTCGTTTATAGATACGGATTGTCTTGAGACTTTGTATATCCATTCTTTTGCTTTCTTACTTCTGTTTAGCTTGCCCTTTTTATGATATCTTGACAAATAAGTTGCTATTACATCTAGCTTGATTTGCTCATCATATTCTTCTCTATACATTTCCAGTATATCAGATGATGTGAAACTTGTAAATGGAAATTTATTTTCGATTATGCTCCATATCTTGGAAGAGAGAGAAGTCAGATTGTCATTCTTTTGGTTTTCAATATTATACTTTTCACTTTTTCCTTGTTGTGCTCCTTCGGTATTAAAGCCCTCTATTAATTCAAAAGCCTTTATTATCTTATCTTTGGACATATTACCCTCTAATGAAAGGTTATACTTGCCACCATCAGCATCTTCAAGTTCTATCTTTATTTTTTTTTTACCAAAGCTCAAAGTAAAGGGACTTTACCTATCCAATAGGAGGAGTAGCATATAACAAGATTGGTAAATTTTCTTCAAGCCTACTGCTCAATTTTTATTAATCTAATCCATGTTAGATATGTGTATGTTGACAGATTATGAAATTGGAGTGACCTGATCTGCTGCTTCTAGTAAGATTGAGTTACAGGATCGATCGTTTTCAGGTTAATAACTAAAGTTATCAAACTCGTCATGCTTAAAAAGTTTTATATGGACATTTAAAAGCTAATTTGCGAATCAACTCTCCTCAAGCCTTTACCTCATATGTCCAAGAGTCTTGCAGGCATGAATAGCTAATAGGCACAGCAATCTTATCATTTACCTTTTTTACTATTATTTTCTTGATTTAACGAGTACAAAAACTGCTACTGCACCCATCATTCCTCCAAAAACAAGTAACACTTGTAATGGA
>DATDNG010000527.1:0-10099 GCA_036518375.1 Nitrososphaeraceae archaeon
GAATTACTTTTGATGCTAGAGTGCTGCTTTTGTCAGGGCATGCGTGAGCTAATTGCATAACACCGCTACTAATTATTACAAACGCGCTTGCAAACACTACTGCTACTGCTGTTATGAAAATTGCATTATTCATTGAATTTATCATGGATGATACAATATATAAAAGGTTTGATATCATATTGGATCGCATCTACGTCAAAACCACCAAACAGCTTCTGAAACTAAACATTACGTCTATATCTATGATTATCCTCTTGGTTTTCTATTCTCTTGTCTATCGGTTAGTAGTACAAAGCCTCTTTTTACATCTTCTTAGGATGAGTAGTAGTGCTAAAGCTGATGTTACAATACATGCCACAGAGTAGAAATATCTATACAGATAACAACTTGGCTGCTGCGCCGCCTCACACGTAATATTGGGGATGTATTGTTACATCTTCTAAGTTTTCATCCTTCCCAAATCTTATAATAAAGGGACTGTTAATGATTTGGAAAAAGCATTTGGTATGCTGCCAGGATTTTTTAAAAACAATCCAAAAGATATTCTCTCGCAAATGTATCCTTTGTTTAAAAAATATCAAATGGCTGAATCGATAATACCAAACCAAAGAAATATAGAGAAATGAATCAATGCAGCTTTTTCATCATCAATAGCAGCTGATATGGTTAAAAAAACGACATGTGGGCAGTTACTTGTTGTTAATGAGAAATATAATGCACATAAACCATTTGACTTTACTAGACATCAGGAATATGCAGTAATGGGATCGAAGATGCCATTGAAAAGATATTGCATATCGATTAATACGTCATCAGTGGATACGATCCGGTATCAATAATGACCTCTTTATTCTTTCATTAGCCATCGAAGGTCATTGATTGTTGACCTTTTTATGGTCTAGGATGCATTGAATTAGATAATGTCGTTCCAAGATAGAAAAGATGCGGCAGAGCAACTTGCCAAGAAATTAGAACAATGGTTAGAGAAAAATAGGACAATTGAAGATCAACAAAATTCTGATTCTGCTGTCATTTTAGCCATTCCGCGTGGAGGAGTAGTTATTGGCGATATTTTATCCTCTATACTTGATGTAAAGCTCGATATCGTAGTTTCAAGAAAAATTCGTGCACCTGACAATCCTGAGCTTGCAATAGGCGCTGTAATGCCAGATGGTAGATATTTTCTAAATCAAGATATTGTAGATATGTTAAAAGTCAGCCAGAGATACATCGAAGCGGAGGTGAATGCACAAACAAGAGAAATAGAGAATAGACTATTGTTTTTTAGAGGTAATAAGGACTATGATAATGAACTAAATGACAAAATAGTAATCTTAGTTGATGATGGTATTGCAACTGGATCAACAATATTTGCTGCAGCAAAATGGATAAATAACAATCAAAAATGCAGAGAACTGGTTGTGGCAGTGCCTGTAGCACCTCCAGATATAATAATCAAGCTAAAAAAAGAAGTATCAGATAAAGTAATAGTACTTTATTCACCAGAAATATTTAGTGCAGTCGGACAGTTCTATAAGAATTTTGAGCAAGTTAGCGATGACAAAGTAAGAGAAATAATGAAAAGACACGGATATGCAGTTAAGAATTAAATGTAATAGTCAAGGATCCGTCCATATTCTCAGCGATGACTAGATTATTATCAAAGGTTGATCATTTGCATATAGGTATGCATCCTAGAAAAAAGTATAATCAAAGATGCAATCTATTCGAGAAGAAATATGTAGTTCAAAAATATAGACAGAATATTAGTTAAGAGTCATGTTTCCTTCAATACCCGGTTTTGAGCCAAACTTGCTTATTTATTTATGAAATACGTTTATTTCGGTCATCCACTTTACGTCTTTTATCATAATCTCCAACATCATGCATAGGGCCCATGGATGCATCGCTACCAGTATAGTAGGCCATAACTTGTAAGACATAGTCAAAGTCATTTAATTTTTTTAGGATCTCTGGCGTTAACCTCATATGCGTTACATAGTGAGTCCCCTTATCATATACACCGGGGACTTTTCCAGTTGTTGTCCATATATGATCTTTACAGATTTCCGAATCTGTCCCTTGTTTTGTAAATACTTCTACAGTATACATCGGTCCTTTGTCTTTATACATAGGGTTTTCTTGCATTCGCAAAAGTACGTCGTGTATGAGATATGGATCGACTTTAGGGAAAATTTCATGGTATGCTTCCTCTATTTTCTCTTTTTGGAATTTTAGATCCTGCAAATTAAAACATTCTTTGCTTGTATCAGCCCTCTCTGTCTTGCTCAAATTGTGTTCAACTCCCCTCGATCTTTTGGATTTTGTATTTCTATCATCCTCATGATAATTATATTAGCACCAAGTACCTTTTCTACCTTAGTAGAACACACTTATGATTTATCATATGCTATCAATCAGACTGATCAACCTAAATATCGCTTTTTAGTTACAAAATAGTACATCAAGAGCTATTCGCTTGGTCGATTTATCACATGTTATTCACAACGAAGAAAAACAGCCACGCTATTGAAAAATATTGAAGAAATGTCCCGGTCCCTGTAGAATGACATTAATAGCGTTGTCCAAATTTTCAGTTTCATTTTTTGCAGAATTGTTGTGCCAGCAACAACAGTATGAGCTATAAGGAGCACAACAAAAATTAGTGATTTTGAGGCCAAACAGTGTTACTATTATATCACAATTGCTTTCTGGTATTAAGCAAAAGCAAAGGTTTAAGACTTTGTAGTTTCAGCTGCAATAATATGCTTACATCTCAAGGCCTTAAATTCAAAATCCGGACACGAACAGGTTTTTAATTCTGTATTCACCTCGTAGAATTTGTCTTTTTCTTTACCGCTTCTTATACTAAATAATTTTTGACTATGGTTTGCGTCTTTTATGATCGTCGGTTCATATGAATTTAATTCCAATATATTGTAGGCTCTCTTAATACGCAGATCTTCTGGCTCTCTATTAGTTGTTGGTGTTCTTTCATCCATTCCTACAGCCTTCCTTACTATTTCCAAAATACCATCATCTTTGGTTTCACAGACATATACGACATATATCAGAGCCTTCTTCTTTCCCTCGTATTTCCTCACTATCCTTCCTATTCTCTGAATTACTTGATTAATATTTGAGGTAGTTGCCAAAATTATTTCTACTCCGACTTCCGGAACATCATATCCTATCTCCAATGTGTGAACAGACAATAAAACGTAGAAGTCCTTGCCCCATCCAGATAATATTTTCTGCCTATCTAATGAATTAATTCTGCTGTCTATTACAGTAGAGCTGACATGTTCTGATTCTAATTTAGATTTTAGCTTATTGATAGAGTCAAGTGTTTCGCTAAAAACCATAATTCTTTGGTTTGCGTGCTTTCTTAATATAAGATCCACAACTGCAGATATCTTATTATCTGCACAAGCAAGCAAGACCTTTCTCTTTCTGACATTTGAAAACCACGCTTTTGCCATTCCTGAAGCAAAACCTCCTTTCTTTAGCAGTGAAATCATCGAATTAGCATCATATCTTTTAAAACGATCAGAGACATTCTTGATCTTCGTTGAAAAGACATCATATAATTTTCGTTCTTCTTCTGTGAGATTTACTTTTATCGGGATGACTACAGGTCTTGTTAGCCTGCCATCCTCCACAGCCTCTTTTAACAAATATTTTTTAACAGGAGGTAAAACTGTCACAATGGTATTGTATTTTGAACTTTTTTCATTTATTGTTGCAGTCAGACCCAAAAGAGCTTTGGTGTGATCTTCGACAACCACATCAAATATCTCACGTAGTACTTTAGCACTATCGCTTACCAAATGTACTTCATCAAAGACCACCATCTTGGATTTGCGAATAAGAGAGGGAACACGGATCACACTTTGATATGTACTGATTGTTATCTCCTTATTGATCTCTTTTTGCTCTGCAAAATATACCCCTATTTTTTCTCTAGAAATCCCATAATCAATCAGCCTTTTGAGATTTTGACTGATCAAAACAATACGCGGAACTAGAAAAACGATATCAAATGGCTGGGATTGAGACGATGAAGTTGAAGGTAAAAATGGTGAGCCTGGTCCTGCCTCCTGCTTGTTTAGAGTAATGATAGCAGCAGCTCTTCTTGCACATTCAAATGCTATTTCGGTTTTACCTGTACCACTGCTATATATGATTGAACCCCGCATTCCACTTGAAATCCATGCATCAACTGCATAAAGCTGATGCCCATTTAAATGAAAAGGAAATTTTAGGCTAGATATGGCCGCGGATCTCGCTGCTGAAATCAACAAAACCACCTCAATTCATTGCAAATAAAGAATTTTGGGATGCATGTTTGAAGAAGGCACATAGTAGACTGGGGGTATGATGTACTTTTAGCTTTCATCTCTTTTATAACAACCGGAGAGTGCATAACCAACATAATAAGAAAGAGCACTTAAGTAGAACGGGGAGGGGGTCGACTTAGTGAATGTACTGGCGCTACAACGGTAAATTCTTGGTAGGCTCACGGTACCCACGCCCTAACATTATCACCAGGCACCGTAGATAATATTATTTAAATAGAAAATGAAGATAGCCATTCTTTTGCTTTCTTAACCTCCTCCATTCTTAATTCATGACCGCTGTTTTGCCAGGATAATGATACTTTGGCACCCGCTTTTTTAAATAAAGCAGAAAGGCTCTCTGAATCTTGCTTTGGAACTATTGGATCATGTATTCCAGAAGACATGAAAATGTGTTTGTTAGTAAGATCTGGCAAAACATCTAGTTGAAGTGGAACCATAGCACGAAAAAGAACAGCACAGCACAGTATTTCTGGACGAATTAATAATAAGCTGGATGCTATATTTGCACCGTTAGAGTAACCTACAGCTATTATGCGTTGCATATCAAAGCCATATGCCTTTGATGCGTCATTCACAAAATCTGCCAATTCATTTGTACGGAACTTTAGATCTTCTATATCAAAAACTCCTTCAGCTAGCCGTCTAAAGAAGCGAGGCATTCCATTCTCCAACACTTTGCCCCGAGGACTAAGTATAGCTGCCTCTGGATCCATTTGCTGTCCCAGCGGAATCATATCTTGTTCATTTCCTCCCGTACCATGAAGTAAAAGGAGAGTACTAGGTGGAGTTTTTCCTTTTGATCTTTCGCCCTCATGTCTATGTGAAGGAATAAAACGATGATTGAATCCAAGCTTGGCTTTTTTGTCCATTTTGTTTTTATCTCTCTTCATTACCGAATTGATTCTTTAGCACTTTTCGCTTTTGTCTTTGGTAAATGTAATGGAGGCAGGATCTTCTCAAGATCCTTGCGCTCAGGTTCAAGCCAGGGAGCCAGCACGAGTTTACTACCTAGTTCCTCTACCTTTTCATCTATTGTAAATCCTGGTGGATTTGTAGCAATTTCAAAGAGGATACCGCCTGGTTCACGAAAATATACAGAGTGAAAATAAAATCGATCTATAACAGGAGTTGCATTTAATCCCGCTCTGATTATATTACGACGCAAGACCTTTTGTTGTTCATCAGTAGGCGTACGCCATGCTACATGATGCACTGATCCAATCCCTATAAATGCTTGTTGTGTGTAAGGCAGACAAAGAACATCGACAATCTTAGCTCCTCCTCCTTGGTTAGCAGTAGATGAAGATGATGATTTTGTAGCAGGAATTTCATAACGGAATCGGCTCCCCTCCTGACGTGTGGGAACGAATCCCAATTCATCAGATAAAATAGAAGCAGTACGTTCGTATCCTTCTTCTGAAAGAGTAACAGAATAAAAACCTCTTATCGAGTGTTCAACAGGAATAGGACCTTCTTTCCATACATTATCTGTTCTATCTATTGCGGATTCATGAGCTATTAGTTCCAACCCCAGTCCGTCGGGATCTTGCAGAGTTATTACTTCTTCACTGTCGCCAAAGCGTTTTATTGGGCCCTCATGGTCTATTTTTTGGTCCACAAAGCGGTCTAACCAATAATCTATTGAATTCTTTGGAATTAGAAAGGATATCGCAGCGACCTCACTCGTTCCTCGGCGTCCCTTTGGTATATTTGGCCAATGAAAGAAAGTAAGAATCGTTCCTGGACGTCCTAATTCATCGCCATAATAAAGATGGTAAGAAGTTGGATCGTCTTGATTTACTGTTAGTTTTACAAATCTAAGCCCCAAATTATTAGTATAAAAATCCATGTTTATCTGAGGGTTGCTAGTTATCGCTGTGACATGATGTATTCCAAAAATCCCTTTGTTAGTAATTTTCTCTTTAGACATCTTTCTTTTATTACATATTCTGGTCCAACAACCTTTCCTAAAAGGATTCTAGTAGTAGCAGCTATGTCATAAATGGCTATCTACTTTGATCATTTAGATGGCAGTAAATTCTAAATTTGAATTTAAAATTGAATAGGTGAGAGAGGACCGCATCACGAAGATTCACGTTATTAGCTATCAAAGGTCTTTCTTAGAATAGATTCCTATGGCAAGAAATGGAACATCATATTTTCCGAAAAGATTCCTGGCAGCCTTCCGTGCCATATTGATATCATAACCTTCACGGATAAGCAACTTTACATCATTTGAACATTCCCTTAGTTGAGTTTTGTTTCTAAAAGATGTTAAAAGACGCCGTGTAGAGGATTGAATAATTTTGACAATTTTGTCATCCTGCTCTGGTATCATCATAATAATAAAAAATCTCTTCTTGTCACCATGTAATAAATACAAATGGTTTAAGGTTTGGTTTGTATTATTATGTTTGCAGATGGGTTAAAGAAAAGCACATTTATTCAAAACTTACAATGTAGTTGATTATATCAACTTTGCGATGTTTCTGAGCTTAATTATAAACCCTGGTGGAGAGATAATATACCGGAACGATAGTAACACGTTTCTATATTAGAAAGCCGGTGTGGGTTCACTATATCTAACCAACCTTTATCATTTGACGATCTGACACCTGGTCAGTTAACCATTCAATCATCTTATGCTGTGATAGTAGGAGCGACATAAGTAATGGCTCAGCGGGAAAAGGCTCACCTTTAGCATTAATTGCAATAGCATATTTGTAGCAGTCATTTAACATTTTGTTGAATAATTCTTTGTATTCTTGTGATTGCAAGCTGTCTGCTAAACCCTTCCATGATTCAATTTCTTTGGTTAAAGTGTCCTCATTTGGAAATAGACTCATAAAGCCAGGCTCTTGCTGTTCTTTATAAAAGTGGGAGATCCCTGCAGGGGAGGAGGGGAGTCTTTTCCGCCGAGTAGAGAAAACTGAAAATGAGGTGACAGATAATAAAATTATATCTTGATTAATTGCCAAATCAGAGCATTGTTTGCTTATTAACACGTAATTCATCACGGCTATAACAATAAGATGTGGTTCAAATTCAATATCTAAGACCGAGTATACTCGCCATATTCCTCAAAGCAATAATTGATGATTCGCCCTTTGTGGCATCTGCCATAATTCCTAATGCTTGTGACGTGTCAAAATCATCTTCAATGTATTTTACAAATTTTCTCATATATTTTTGTGAACTATTATTATTACTTTTATTGAACTTATTATGCTCCTTTAACAAGGCATTAGCTATAGATTCATCTAGATCTATAAACCTATCAAGGTTTGACATAGAAAACTCAATTGAATCCCTATAGTGTTTTGAAAATAGATAAAGCCTTAAAACATTTGAATTATATTTTTTTAACAGATCGCGTATTGTCACTGCATTAGCCAAAGATTTTGACATTTTTCTACCTCTGGTCGTAACTAATCCTATGTGGACCCAGTATTTTACCGGGAGTTCAGAAGATGTTAAAACTTTGAGTTGAGCTAAATCTGACTCATTATGGGGATAAACCAGCTCGATCGCTGCTCCATGGATATCATAATGGCCATTGAAATTCGACATTGCCACTGAAGTATCCTGCATATGCCACCAAGGCACTCCGCTACCCAATATCCTGTCATAATACGTTTCCCCAAATATGTCAGCAGCATTCCAAAGCAAAATATCTGTGGAATTGTATTTTCCCGGAGCAATGTCAAGCCTTCTGTTATCAAGCTCAGATCTGGTCATCTTGGACAGTTCCCCGTAGGATTTCACTTTGGCCGTATTTAGATAGACGTTTCCATTTTTGGAATAGGCTAATTTATGCTCAAGTAATTTGGATACAAGTTGTCTAGCAATATCGATATAGTCTGAAACCCTGGCAAAATTTAAACTATTATCAACACCAAGCAAAGATAAATCAATGAAAAGTTCTTCAATGAACTTAGATGATAGATCATGCTCTGATATACCTTCGATCTTTGCTTTGGAAGATATTTTTGGATCTATATCAGTGATATTAACAATTATCGTTGGAGACCAACCTTTAAAACGCAGGTACCTTGCTACGAAATCATAAAAAAGAAATATGCGAGCATGTCCTAAGTGACTATAATCGTAAACTGTCGGTCCACAAATGAATATTTTCACTTGATCGGTTTTGGTTCGAAATTTAAGCTTTTTCATAGACAGGCTATCAAAGATCTTTAACATGCACCAGATTATCACCTTATCCAATTATAAAATTTAGCGCAGTAAATATTTTATATTTTATCTATTTTAGACCGGGCCATAATTCCAGTCTTGGACTAATAACCGATTATATGAATGAGCATGAATATATGCTGCAATTGTTAAAGCAGTAGCCCATGCAGTAAAGATCAGAATTCTACTCAACTAATCCTCAAAGGAAAGACTAGAAAGGGGATTATCGACGAATAATTCTGACCTAGCAGAACTTCAAGTTGTATATAACTGGCAGCAGCAAAATAAAATCATGACTATAATACGAGACAAAGACATATGCATGACGGCCGAAGTAAAGGTAATGATGAGGATTATGGTTCTTCAGTTGAAGTGCTTGCGTTAGCAACATATTCTAAGAGCGAATCCACAGTGTCGTCATATGACTCTATTTGAAATTCTATGGCCCCAAGCAGAATTAAACAATAAGAAAAAGAATATATCAACTGTCACTTAAATGAACTAAAATCTATATTTCTGTCTATCCTCATTGTTATTACAAAGTAAGCAAGCGTTTAATATGATGCTCTGCTATTTTAGGTTGGGGAAATGATGACCAAAAGAAATAAAATCATATTGATGACTGCAGCAATAATAGCTGTGCCTGTAGTATTATTATCAGGCATTACTAATGTCTCTACGTACCTATCAAATGCCTTAGTTGGTAACAGCCAAAGTCCAAGTCCATCCGCTTTATCTACAAATAATGCTTATTCTTCTTCAAATTGGACTGGTTCTATACAAGTATCCAATGCTTTATCACAAATCATACAATCTAAAGTACATACTACTTTAAGTGATGCTGCCACAAGTGCAGAAAAATTAGTAGGTATCAATTCTCATGCTACTTCTGCTAATCTTAAAGAACAAAGAGGATATTTAGTATATACAATATGGACTCTAGATGGTAATAATAATTCTCATAAAGTCATAGTGGATCCTGGAAATGGGAAAGTCCTATTTGCTCAACGTGTCTTTAATGATCACGCAGAACACAGTAATAATATTGTTTATAAATTTCATCACCACCACGAGGATAATGAATAAACCCTGATGATAGGCACATGCATAAATGAAGTAGTGACTAGTTGTTGTATTTTATTTTACTTTAGGTGAAATGATATCTAACAAGTAAATGCCATAAAACCAGGTAAGCTATTCCAACGAAGATTTAGCAGATGGTATTATGCCGTTACTATTTTTTTCACTACTGCTACTTACCGATGATGATGATGATGATAGCGATGTCTGTGCGAACACCTTGTTTAAAGTCAAAGTATTGGAAATAATGCTGCTGATATGTATTATAGACAAAGTAGATAAAACCAGTATGGCAAATATACAACTAGTGTATGCTAATGCTTGTTTGCAATTTCCTTTTTGCATGTTTTATTATAGCATCAGTTTCTATGAACATTCATTTAATGGTTATGAATGAATGAATGAATGAAGAAGACTATGGCGAAGAAGAAGATGATGATGTTGATGATGACGACAATGAAGCA
>DATDNG010000528.1:0-6242 GCA_036518375.1 Nitrososphaeraceae archaeon
TAGTAAATAATATATATCTATACAGAATATTACTATAGCTTAACAATATCATAAAGGAAGTGCTCCAACGTTGAGCCTATATCTGTTGACCAGACTTTACCGCCAATCACCTATAAAATACACATTAGGCCTATTGTGACCTGATTCATTGTACCTTTGCATTACTACTTCTTGTATATGACCGAGAGAGCATGTCCTAGCGAGTATTACCTTTTTCTTGCAAAAGATGTGATATTTACTTGGCACTGGTCTGATGTCATTGAACTATCATTACGAATACTTGACCCATGTAATATCAGGTATTGTTATGCTTTGATAGGAATAACAGCAGAGCTTTATAGGGCCATAATACTGCCAATGATTGTAAATCTTTCCCCGGAATTGTTGGACAGTTTATAAATCAGAACAATGCCATATATTACAGCTGCTCTTGGTACCGGTATTGTATTTTTAATCATTGGTACTAACATAGGTAGACTGCATAATGTGACATACATGGCATGTATGCTTCAAAGCAATTCTGTCCGTCTCGTTTAGTAGATGCCATTGTAGTATCCGAGCAGAGAGCTGCAACTGTACTTTTGCTTCCGGTACTATTTGAAAAGCATTCTGGAAATGCTAAGGGGGCCATATAGAAAAGGAAAAGATATGGTATTATTTGCAATAGCGTGTTAATGTATTCTTGCTATTTCTAAAAGGGATTTATTAGCAGTTGTTGCTGCCTTACAATACGAGTGTTCATTATTATTATCCCACTACATCCCTCTGCGGCGATAGGATATGTATGTTCATTTTCTATAATAAATGCTTTTAGTTTTGATAACGTTTGATTAGCATTTACCAAATAGGAGAAAATATTGTAAACAAAATATTATTTACACTATTAGCAATTTCTACCATTATGTTATCATTTAATGCATCATTATCTTCTCTATATGCACAAACACAAAGTGGGCCAGCTACTAGCTGAGCAGTAACAGGTAGTAATGCTGTTGTACATATCAACAATAACAATAATCAGCAGTATTCTTTTGTGAGAAAATGGGATTTCATGGTATTGGCCCTGGTGAATTAAATGGGCTAGATCATCTTGCCATAAATTCCTCTTGCTACATTTACAAATCTGATTATGCCAATAATCGTTAGCTAAGCCAATCCACAGCGAATATTGTATTATCGATATGGTCACCAAATACAATAGAAAGTTTCTAATGCAGAGCCGACGTATTTCTTCCCAATACAGCCACTTGAAGAATCGAGATAATGTTATAAGCTTTGTATTGTAACTACCAATCCATTTATGCAATGGATCTTCATTTTCTGGCTTGCGGCATTTGTCTAGATAGCAAAGAATGCTTCCCGCGTCATGCCGATGAACTTCTTTCCAATCCCAACAGCCTTTAACTCTGACAGAAACTGTATTGCATTTCTTTTATGACTGAGTCTTAGATTGACCTCTCTTTTCATTGCAATGATGTATTAGCATATGGTTAACGCATTCTCTTTAGATAGTCTATCACTATCTCTTAGGACTAATTCGCAAAACTTGGTAATAGTAAAACCTTCAGTTGCTAGAGTGATTTTCCTCTCCAATAATAAATCTTCGTCATTTTGTCGTGATGATGATAGTGGTGATGGTGCTACTACTGCCACAGATGTAGTATCAGCCAGTGGGGTTAATGTTTCTGATATTGATTTGTTTGAACGTCTGTACATATAAGTATGAATGTGATTGGTTAGCGTACTAATAATACTTTGTATGGGAGAATATCTGTTAGGAATAATACTTTATTTTTGTTGTGAATACATAGTTAGAATACTCGGTTGGTGCGAGATAGTCTTTGCTATTAGTGCAAAGTAAAAAGAGCACTGATGACAGATAGAATAGATAATAAGTATTGAAATTTAAACAAATGTAAGGAACATTTAATAGTCCTCCAACGAATTTTTTTCGCTTGAATACATGCCAAAGTTCAAAACAACTCAAGATATTTTAAGGATCATTGGTAATAAGGAACAAATCCGTAATTTCGGTGTCATTGCTCATGTTGATCATGGCAAGACCACCATGAGTGATAGCCTCTTGGCTGCATCAGGTATTATTTCTCCTTCTGTTGCAGGTCAGGCTCTGGCTCTCGATTCTATGAAGCTTGAACAAAACAGACAAATGACTATTCGTGGAGCTAACGTTACACTGTTTTATGAAAATGAAGGTAAGGAATATGTAGTCAATATGATTGATACCCCTGGTCATATTGACTTTACAGGAAGGGTCACTCGTGCTCTTAGAGCGATTGATGGTGTAGTAGTTGTTTCTGATTCTGTTGAAGGAATTATGACTCAGACTGAGACAGTGACAAGACAAGCACTTGAAGAACGTGTTAGACCAGTTCTCTATATTAACAAAATCGATAGACTAGTAAAAGAACTAAGATTGGATCCACAATCTATGCAAAAATGGCTTTCAAATATAATTGCTGAATTCAACCGACTTATTGATATTTATGCTGAACCAGAACTCAAAGAAAGATGGAAAGTTAGTATACAGGGAAATAGTGTTGCATTTGGTTCTGCAAAAGATAGGTGGGGATTTAATTTCAAAGTTGCTCAGAAGAAAGGAATTAGCTTCAAGGATGTTTACGATGCTTACACTTCCACTGACTTTAATGCTATAAAATCACTCTCAGATAGAGCACCATTGCATGAGGCAGTTTTGGGAATGGTTGTACAACATCATCCGCCACCTCATATTGCCCAGAGATACAGGATCCCCAAAATCTGGCCAGGTGATTTAGAATCAGATATTGGAAAATCGCTTTTAGCATGCGATGAAAAAGGCCCAGCAGTAATGATGGTTACCACAATTAATGTTGATCCACAGGCCGGCAGAATTGCAACAGGCAGACTTTTCTCTGGTACCATCAAAGATGGTGATGAAGTATACCTAGTTGATGCAAAAAGGCCAGGAAAGGTTCAGTCGGTAAATATCTACATGGGTAATACCAGAGAGGTAGTAAGTATGTTACCTGCAGGTAATATTCCTGCTTTGCTTGGTCTTGATTATGCTGTTGCAGGTGAAACAATTTCGACTGTTAAAAGTATTCCAGCATTTGAATCAATCAAGTACGTCTCAGAACCAGTAGTTACAATTGCAGTAGAGCCAAAGCACCCAAAAGATCTACCCAAACTTGTTGAAGCGTTACGCAGAATTACGGTAGAAGATCCGAATCTCATTGTCAAGATTAACGAAGAAACAGGTGAAACTCTCATGGCGGGAATGGGTGTATTACATCTTGAAATTGCCACGTCACTTTTGCAGGAAGCAGGTCTTAGTATTACCACTAGCCAACCGTTGATCAATTATAGAGAGACTATTCGCACGAAAGCGGGCCCAGTCATGAGTAAGTCACCTAACAGACATAATAAAATTTTCATGCGCGTAGAGCCTCTTGACGAGAGCATAATCGAAATGATAAAGACTGGCCACATCAAAGAAGATATGGACAAAAAGGAAATGGCAAGGACTCTCAGAGAAAAAGGCTGGGGTGCAGATGAAGCAAAAAATGTTGCTGCAATAGATATAGGCGGTAATATACTAATTGATGAAACAAAGGGAGTGCAATTCATACAAGAATCGATGGACTCTATCAGGTCAGGTTTTGATGATGTAGTCCATTCAGGCCCAATTGCTCATGAATCCGTAAGAGGTCTAAAATTTATCTTACATCACTTTGTCCCACATGAGGATCCAGCTCATAGGGGCCTAGCACAACTAATGCCTGCGGCAAGAAGATCTATGTTAGGCTCAATGTTGGTTGCAAGTTCAGTTTTGCTTGAACCCATTCTTGGTATAGAGATTAAATGTCCACAGGAACAAATTGGCACTGTGGCTGGCATACTGTCCGCTAAAAGGGGTAAGTTACTTAATGTAGAACAAAAAGGTTTAATCTCTATTATACAAGGTGAAATACCAGCTTCAGAGACATTTGACCTGTCAGAAGTTATGCGCGGAGGAACAGCTGGTAAAGCTCTGTGGAATACCTATTTTAAGACATGGCAACCTGTTCCACAATCGATATTCAAAAATTTAGTTACAGACATAAGAAAGAGAAAAGGTTTAAATCCAGAACCACCAAGCTATGACGAATTTATAGACAAGGAATAAGATCTTGTTGACCTTTGAATTGCAAGATTTATATCAATTATGTGGTAGAAACCAGTTATTGTCTTTTTAAGACAACAATGGCGAAAACGCATTCATTATACAATATAATAAATGTAGTTGTATATACTTTTTATGTAGCCTCAATCAATTATTCAATAATTATTCAATCCACATCTTAGAATAATGAAGTAATCTTCATTCCCAGACTTTTAATGAATTGTTTTCTTTTGAATTTCCTCCTATTCTGAATTGTAAAATTGATAATAAAAAGTGTTATAAACAAATAGTTGTTCTAACTTGTATTGAAACTTGACCTACCAAGATACACTGAAAGGTTTGGAGCAATAAGTCTCCATGGAGTCCAGCGTGTATACGAATTGGATTCAGGATTTAATGGTGGTAGGACAGCATCTGAAACTATTAGGAGTATTGGAAACGAGGAGATATCTGAAATAGAGAGGAAAATAGCTATTGTCATTCCTATTAAAGGAGAGCGTTTAAAGTTGCTTGAAGGAGTATTGAGTGGAATCCCCCATGATTGCTTGACAATTATCGTATCTAATAGTCCAAGACAACCTGTGGACAGATACAAATTGGAAAAAGAGGCGCTTGAACAATTCAATAGATTTGTAGGAAAAAATGCGTTAATATTGCATCAAAAGGATCCTGGATTATATGATGCACTAAAGGAAGTAGGTTATACCAGCATATTTGCCCCTGACGATACAGTCAGAAATGGTAAAGCCGAGGGAATGATGATTGGAATGCTACTTGCTAAGATGGCAGGAAAAGATTATGTCGGATTTATTGATGCTGACAATTATGTTCCTGGAGCAGTAAACGAATATGTAAAAATATTTGCGTCAGGAATTTCCATGTCTAATACTCCTTATACAATGGTTCGTATATCATGGATTTACAAGCCGAAAGTTTCAGAGAGTGGCTTATACTTTTCAAAATGGGGAAGAGTGTCTGAAGTAACAAACCAATATCTTAATTCACTAATATCATATTACACTGGCTTTGAGACTGAAATCATGCGCACTGGAAATTCAGGCGAGCATTGTATGTCGATGAAATTAGCAGAACTTTTAACTTATTCGCCAGGTTTTTCAGTAGAGACTTATGAAATTGTAAATATACTAGAAGAATTTGGAGGAATTGTACCGACTGAAAATCAGGAAGCCATGGACAAGGGAGTTGAAGTGATGCAGGTCGAAACACGTAACCCACATTTTCATGAAGAAAAGGGAGATCTTCATTTAAAAGAAATGTTCAATGGATCCCTCGGGTGCATTTACTATAGTAAGATTTGCCCTCCAAGATTAAGGGAGAAGGTGATCGAGGAGCTGCATGGCAGGGGAGTATTAGATGAAGGTGGGGAACCATCTGTGCTACAGAAAATTAGTCCTTTTAGAGATATAGACACGCATCAATTTGCAAACGTTCTTCATAACCGGGCAACAAGCTTTGTTCATTCTGGCTAGATAAAACCATGGAATTGGCATTTATTTCAATTCCTAGCCATCTGTGCTCTACACAGTAGCCGATAAAGACTTGCCGCATTGGAAACCATAATGATTTGCCATCACATACCCAGAGGCAATAGTTAACTATCATTCGAATGGTAAGTGTATGACGGAAAAAGAGCAAATAATAGTATCGATAAAATGCAGTTGTAAAGCAAATTACATATCTTTGAAGGTAAATCACGTTCCTTTTGATAAGGATAATGTTGGGTAATAGATCTATCCCTTTTTCCGTTCTATTGGTTGTATTATGTCATTTTGTGACCCTCATCAACAAGCCATTTGTACAACAATCAATGTACTGCCTATTAAGTGGCTAGATATTGCATTATTATTATTTGATGATTTAAAGCTCTAAATAGGTAGTAAATATGGAGCAATTATTATAAACTATACAAGAAAATAGAAGTTAAAATAGTTATATTCCATGAAAAACCAATGGCTATTGAAATGCATACAATACATCTCGACCAATTAACCTAGTAATCTTCACCTATAAATGGATCAATAAGTCTTAAATCAACTTTAAAGTTGAATTATTGTAAAAG
>DATDNG010000529.1:0-9146 GCA_036518375.1 Nitrososphaeraceae archaeon
GGTATAGATGTCCTAGATGTACTTGAAGAGTGGATAATGGTAAACGGTAAGCCCAAGAAAATCATGCATGACAATGGTAAACAGTTTATGTCTAAAGTCTTTAAGCATTTTCTTAAGCATAACAGGATAAAAGATAAGCCAATATCAAAATCTTATCCACAGCTGCAAGGAAAGATAGAAGCATATAACAAGATAGTCAAAAGTGAGTTTATTTCAGTAGAGAATATATCAATCATAGATGATGGGAAGTTAAGATACGATATTATGTTTGTGAGGACATACAACGACAAAATAGAACATGGTGGAATAAATGGATTAACACCATCTGAAATGTTTCTACAAACATTCAATAGATCGCATGACAGAATAATACCAAGCAGAAATCTGTAACCTATGTCAGTATGTGAAATTGTAGCCTTTGTGTGTAAGTACTACAATTAGTAATTACACCCACACCAAAGAATTTAATTAAACTTATTAGCAGCAATATGACTGTCTTAAGAGTTAATGTTAAAAAAAATGATATCAAAAAATTTTCAGGTGCATTTATTATCCCTCATTATGCAGACAGATATGAGGGGCGAAATGGAAAAAGATTAATTGCTCAGACCATCGAAGGGTTATTTTCACAAACCGATGAAGATTGGTGTGCAATAATTGTAGTTGACATGCCTCCTGACGAAGAAACCCGTGATTATTTGAGCCATTTAAAGCAAAAACATTACCAGAAAATTGACGTTATTTTTTTAGATCGAAATGTTGGTCCTGGCGTGAGTAGAAATTTAGGAGTCCTTAAGGCTTTAGAGCGTGGTCATTCTATAATACTCTTTAATGATTCAGATGACATATCTCATCCAAAAAGACTTGAAGTTGTTAAAAAAATATTATTTGAGAATCCTCATATTGATGTAGTTTATTCAACTTTTGAAGTAATTGATGAAAATAATAGATTAACACCTGTGGAAAAAATTTCTTCGCCAATTTTAGAAATCTTAGAATCTCATACGCAAAATCCAATAGAAGGCAATGATATTTGGATAAAAATGGGAACTGAAACAGGGATTATAAATATAACCTCATCTACAGCAGTACGTATCAACTTTGCGTATCAATGCCCTTTCCCTAACGAAAAAGCATCAGAAGATTTTCATGCGTGGATGAGGATGTCTGCATTGGGGGCCAATTTCAAGTATACTTCCTTAATCCCAACTAAATACAGAATACCTAGTTTTATGAAATATCAAGCTTCAAGGATGAGGATAGGCCCAAGCAATTTTAATCAAATAAAAGCAAGGGTGGATAGTGATGGTTTCTCTAAGGCAATTGAAATCGCGCTCACAAGGAATATAATAAAACCCGAGGAAATACCATTGCTTAAAGCAAAATTCTATAAAAGATTAGCAAAATCTATGAAAAGAGAAATGGAAAATGAACTGGCTAATGAGCTCTTAAACAAAGCGGCACAATTAGAATATGAAAGTTTTGTGTACTTTGACAAATAAAGTGTTACAACTATTATCAAACCTTCCTAATTTAATCTTGTCTCAGCTCTTCGAAATGCGTCTTCGTTTAGCCAATCTCTAACATATGGAATTTCAGATCTAGTTCTTAGCATAATATGTTTTATGACAATGTGTTCGTTTAATATGTTTCAACAGCAAATTCGACTACAAGAAATGTGCTGCTGACGATAATATATTCTCGCTTCCAAAAGCCGTATCAAATAATTATTAATCCTTAAATTCAAATCTGTCGCTGTTTCTCATCATGTTTATGACACGCTTTAATATATTTTCAGCCGACATACATGACATCGTTTGATTTTTGTAATCACATGCTAAAATATAGTTGATGCTATTACCACTGTTATTTTTTACTTTTCGCTTAAACAATCCAGAAATGATCTCTTTTGCAACCTGCACCAAACCTAGTCTTGCACCATATGCTCCTTTCTTGTTAATTAACCAAAACATTTTAGTTGGATCATAATCTGCAGGAAAAATTATTTTCTTGGCTTCTATGACTTCCTGTGAATAGTAGTGACCTCCTGTTCTTATCCATCCCCTAGACAGTGCTGCAGCAGCTCTGGCAAACTTTGTGCATGAAGAACATTTATCATCGTAAATAAGCAATGGCCTTGAAAAGGTATCCGATAGTTGCATATTAATTATGTATGCTCTTGGGCTTTTAAATGTAAGTAGAACGTATGAACGCACCTAACGATGAGGTTTAAATTAAATGGGCACCCAGAAGTAAAACTCATCTCCTAAATCAAAGATGTGAAATTAGTTCGTAGTTAGATATACGACTAGGATGTAGAAAATATTAAGTTGAACCCTTAGCAATCGCACAAATATTGGCTGATTGGAGACCTATTCCTTGCGCAGTGGAATTTTTTTGCATTTGGAGCGTACAAGGTTCCTTTTGTACTTTTTCTTTGGGATTGCCTAATCAATATCACGTCTTGATCTATTACATTTTTACAATATTTGCACGAACACTTGTTTCGTTTGTTCTAGCAAGGGAAATAATAAACTTCCAAACTTCATTCTCTTATAACAAGATTCAAAGCAGTCGCACTATGCAGGTCAAATATGATAGTTTTTCTAATTAAGTTTTTTAACTTGTTTAATCAATGGCTGTTCTAGTCTTTAGCTCAAAGCAATAATTTTCGTATAGTTATTCCACCGATTCTACGAATAATGTTTGAATGATCAGCTTGTACCTCAGTAGTTATATAGAGGAGATGGTTATCATCATCACCTAATGGCATCGTAATACGCTTAATCTTTTCGTATTCTGCTAGTACATATTTTCCTTTTCCTATTTTTGATGCAAGTTTTGTACGTGTTTTCCATGCATTAACAGCTAGTTCCAGTGATTCCTTACTTTCTTCTGATGTCAGCAAATTCTTTATACCTTCACGATGGTCGGAGTACATTACTCTACCATTTGAATTACATATAGTAATCAGCCTAATCCTTGGATCTATGTTGATAATGTCTTCATACATTTTCTCGTAGTCTATTTTTTTATAATCCATCAGCTGTAACTATACATAACGGTGGATTTAAACTAGAGATGTACTTCATTAGCGAATTTAGCCGTGCATGGTTAACTAATGAAGGAGGGGTCATATTATTGGCTAATAATGCATGTAATAACTTAAAAGAAGCGGCAAGTGCAGGAGCAAATACCAAACACGACTTGCATTGATGGAAATAACAATGACCATAGCACAAATTTTTACAAATGTTCGTATCGTTTATGATATTTGTTGTATCCTTGTGACTATAACTGAATGATAATCCAAGAATAATATTACTTTATGAGATTCATTTAAAATTTTTTCCAAATAATCCAAGAATGTAAAATGGTCAAAGATATCATACTGCTTGAATGTTGTGTTCCACCTATGCAAAGTATTCTAAATACACAGCTTACTAATATGCAGTTTCATTCATGGAGATTTCTGATAAGGAAGCTCTGAAGGCATCAGTAGATCAGTTAGACAAAATTGCAAAGAAAGATCAAGATATAGTTACGAGTTTGTATCTTGAAATAGGTGATAAAGAGTATAACCGCGCAGATCTTAGTAAGTTTAGAATACATACAGGATTTTTTGAAATAACCTTTTCTAACGATGCTATATTTGGATCTACTGAAGGTGTATCTAAAGCTGTAGCAGATGGTTATTACGTAATAACTTAGCCACTAGCAAAGGGCACTTACAACGTACATTATGCGTCAAGTTTGATACGTCCTGGAACAGACTGTCTACAATCTAACTTTGCCCAGGATGTAATATATACTATAATTGCACAATAGATACAACTGTTCCTAACTACTTTATTCCTCAAGAATCTCTCTGGAAGATTCCACACAAGACACGCAGTGGCTCTTGCTTGCAGATTCTTTACTCATTTAGTTTCACCAACTCATAATGTCGTCACAATTTGTAAATCAGCATGCATCACTTAGAATAATGTTCACCACTGTTGACAGGTGTATGGCAATTATTACTAAGCCTTCTTGCTATAGTCAAAAAGACTATACCAAACAAAGCGCCTAGCTCTATACTAAATGGAAAGATCAATGTATAGACAATGTTGAAAGATACTGGATTTGATTGCATAAAAACAGATTTAAAGATAATGGCTCAAATTTGATTAAAAAACAGACTAAAGAACATAAAAGTACGACAGTAGCAGTCCACGATAACATAAAGGACAATAGAGGATGTGACATACACATAATTCAATAGTGTAATTGAATGGAATTATTAGATGCAAGATGTAGGAAATGTTTCTTTCCATACCAGATCACATAAATCCATGCAATGATCACTAATGATATCTGTGATTGTAGGAAATTGTTCCTTGATCTGATTAGATATAACACCCGATAATTTGTCTAGAATCGGAGTATCAAGTACATAAAACCTGCAAAAAACTTAACCTATATTACTAAAACTAGTAGGCTTACGATAGTCATAAACTATAATTAAAATTTCTTGTTAGCTTGAATATTATCAAGATCGGGTAGTATCAAACAATTTTTCAAAATTAGGGATTATCACATTTCATACATTATGAACATTATTTTGTAGATATGTAACAAGTATGAGAATAATGATTCCAAGTGTTGTTACAAGTTGGCATAGGTATTGACTCTTCAAAAGACGTTAGCAACTCTGATTACCTGAGAAATGCTTCGCGTCACAGCAGCCGCTAAATGAGGAGCCCAATATAATATATAATATCAATCCAGGAATTGAAGTAAATAATCAGTCAGATTAGCCGTCAAATTGGAGGTTTGGTAAACCAATTCTCGGCTATATATATAGTAAAGCTTTGAGTCCAAAATAACTGAAAATGACGAAAAAAATGACAGGACTGAATGTCAGTTTGTAAGTCTATAAATTGAATGGTTTTTAGAATAAAGGAATGTCAATAAGCCATAATTGGAGAATTTGAAGATGTATTCTTCAATTTTCAGTCCTCTTAAGTCTCCTATAGCATAATATATGCTCTAATATTTAGTGCTACAAAGCAAGCAGGAGCAATACTATTCAGCCTAGCTTTCTGGTCTGCTGCCACGCTTGTTTAGGATAATAGAGTTCGCAAGTCTCTTCGTATCTCCTCCATTGGCATGGCTATCCTTTTTTGCTAATGGAATTGCAGCTCACAATTGGAGTGCGTCTTCTATACTATCTGCAGGACTAGGATTAGGCATAGCAGCTTTGTGTCCTACATATTTTGATAGTGTTGGCGGTTCGGAAATCAAAGCTCTGAAAACAAACAACCTGATACAGATTGGTTGTATACACATTTTCCCCTCAATAATATGGTTTATTGTATTTGGGGGTTCATGGAAATACATAGTTCTAAATAATCAAGCGTTAGCTTTGCCCTCTTCTGAGAGATGGCTTTTCTGTGCGTCCACTTTCCTCTCGTTAATTACACTAGGAATAATACAAATGACATCAGCAATGACTTATCCCATTTCATCTTTAGATAATAATACAAGGAGCACAACAACTACAAATTATAAAGAGGAGATCTATAGCATAGTGGTTGCCTCAATTGTGCTTGTGCTTGATGTTACATTAAGGGACAGTATCTTATACTGGCAGTATTTCTTATTGGTATAATGGCTATTGCATTTACGGGTCAGGTCATATTATATATAACACGTCATCCTAACCATCGTTTTTCTAAATTTAGGTACTGACTATCCTCTTCCACAGGATACACAAGCAATTTTGTCCAGATCTTAGAGTTGGCGGTTTGTTGTTGTTAATATCTCTGCTCCTAATAATAGTCTCGTTATTCAATCATAATCTTATCCACATAACAATACTCCCACGTCTCACCTGGCTGAAAAGATCTTATGATAGGGTGTTCAGTCGCTTTGAAATGTTTTGTTGCATGTTTATTAGGAGAAGAATCACAACAACCTACATGACCACACGTCAAACATAAACGCAAATGTACCCAATCAGAACCCATTTGCAGGCATTCTTCACAACCGTTTGGTGTTTTTGGTTTTATATTTTGATTTACTTGTTGAAGATGTATGTCTGTCTTTTTCATACTAATGATCTAGTATAAGTTCTCCCTCTTATAGAACATTCGGCAAATTTATGCAACCACACTTTTTGCATGATCTTCAGAGGACTCGAATGTTAACATAAATGAAATGGTAAGTGCATGGAACCTGAGTACTGTTGGGCCTAAAAATCATGTCAAATTTGATTTACACTGCCTCCGGCCCGCATTATATACCGCTTCACAAACTCTGAAGAAGATAAATGATACATTAGAAGAAGGTTGCGATAACGTCCTCATTTTCCATTTACTATCTTTCGTGTTATTTGTTCGTGAGTATCTTGAGTGTTCGTACTAGGAATGTTCCACTAACGTTTTCTATGTGTAGCGTATAACCATCGTAACCAGACTGATAACCATTTTACAACCAAATGTTAACCATAACTTTACGCAATTTAGGCTAATGAGAATAGAGGAAATAAGTAACAACAAAAGTTTTGAGTCAAATATAGAATCGCCAGAGTATTAACCATGTAAAGCAAAGTAATGGCATAACCACAGCTAGAAGAAAAGAAGCAGGTCTAATCGCATACAGTACATACATATTTGTTGTGTTGCAGCTAATCATCAGGTCCTGCATAGTGCCCGCTAGTAGAGTAATACATTACTTGTTCCTTAGTAATAGGATCTTCGATTAAAGACCCCGAGAGCTTCTGTTCTCTTGTGAGGCTTTTTAATGCTTCTTTGATACGTGATAATATTAATAATTCTTCTGCTGAAGAAGGAATGCCTTCATTTATGTGGATATCAAAAAGTTTTTCCCGTATATGATGTTCTGAATAAGGCTTATTCTCATTTTTGAGGAAGTCTTCAATTAACTTTCGGTACTCAGGAACGGACATTTTATCAACAAATTTAGACTTTTTGCTATTCTTTTCATCTGGCATAATCATTAAAAGAAATTAATTCTATTAAGACTTTGTAAAAACTAGGAAATGCCCGTCAGAACAGAAACTTATGGAGCAGATAACTATTCGTACTACACTTCCGATTGATCAGGTATATCAAATTATGATGAAAACTAGATACTCACCATAAATTCAATATGTTTGAGTTTGAGTTTGATATATAGCAGATTATCACCTTTAGATATATTCTATAAAAACAACTCAAACTTTAAGTCTAGTAGGATATAGTGAAGGAACTGAAGGCTAGTATATCTTTTGCAACATATGTTGCCGGTAAGCCTTTGTTTATATAAAATACGCTTACTTGATCATATGTGTCCTAAAGGAATATTTCTTTCATTGAAAGACATGAAGGGTCATGTCAAACAAGCAATCACAATGGCAGATGAGAAGGGGCAAGCAGAAATGGTTTGCAAATGGAAAAATCTGCACTGAAAAATACATTAAGAAGTCTTAATATAGATAATAAAAAATAGTTCATATAGTTGGATTATTGAATGGTCTATAGTTAAACAGGCTGATAGGCTTGAGTTTTAATCTCTTTTGTATCGGTCGATTTTGCATTTATCATTGTACTTACATAATCCTCAAAGTATTTGCTCAGCTCGGAATAAATCTTCATGTTTAGGATATATTCGGTATAAATTTCTGTCTTATTTTATTGGGTTAAGTAACATAATTAGCCGAATTCCAAGTATGTTTGACGCTTTACTTGATCAATTACCATAACAGAAAGTTCACTAAATTCTCTTCCTTCCAAATCATTAACCTTGCCTTTGAAAATAGTCTCTTTATCATTAATTGTTAGATTTTCAAAAACCCATGTGTTAAGGTTTGACGTATCAATTCCATTCGTTTTCAAGAAAATAGCAATCTCAGATTGCATAAATTCCTTTGTACGGTCTTTTGCCCATGGTCGTGGTAATAAGATTACACTTTTCCTATCAGATACAGCTTTGATCAATTCCAACTTTTTTTGTTCAATATCGCCACTTACGTGGAAAGTAATGATATGTGCCTTATCAAGTGGCACTTTGGATTTTGCTGCTGCAACTTGAATTGAACTTATACCGGGAATAATTTCGACATTGTCATAGCCAAATAATTCTAGCAGTCGATCGACAACCTCAGATTCTGAAAAATTCACATCGCCTGTAAAAGGTATGGCACAATAATCATCATCATTCATTTTTGAGTATATATTCCGATAAATATCTTCTTGGGTTTTCATTGTAATTTCATAAACTTCCTGTATACTTCTGTCAAGTATAGTTTCAACTATTGTTAAGGCATACTTGTATCCAGCGATATAGCGAGATTTGTGAATGGCATCTTTAGCTGAATCAGTCAAATATTTTGGTGAGCCTGGACCTACGCCTACTACAAATAGCTTCTTTGGCAATTATGATAATGGCAATAATAAATACCTTCTTTAAAACCTTGAGCAATTTAGATGGTAATGTATATTTAAAGACCTTTACTCTTTCCATGTCAGCAATCATATACCTACTACGAATTAGACCAATGCTAATAGCTAAGTTTGTAATAATGTATCATTGGGCAGCAGATTCTAGTTAAGTAGTACTGTCATCCCCTCTTTAATGTGCTATATCTGATTCGGTCTTCTTCAGATCCATCATGTGTTCTTAGACTTTTTCTTGATATCACCATAGTATAATCACATTTTAGACATTTCTGGGAACCATGGCACAACCATAGATGTCAATAAATGTTCGATTAAGAAGTTCATTACCGAATTCCAAGCAAAAATACCGTAGACTCTGAACTAGCAGAGGGCCATAGTACTAATAAATGCCCTAAATTTTGAACTACATTACAATAGCGAACTATTGATCGGTTTGATTCCTACCACACGTGGAAAAAAGGAATTGTAGTGGAGGTATTACTTTATTCATAACAGGTATCATTGTTTTTTATGCTATTAATCTCAAGTCCCTGAATATACCCTTCTCCTAGATTAAGTTTAAATATGCTATCTAGTTCCTTTTGTTATAGATATCTCTTTAGGATACCAGCATTTACTTCTTTGGCGGATGTATATCATAAGGTATAAAACTATTGTTTGGTTGACCGTACCGAGTAATATCCAGCACCCTCTGAGAGTTTG
>DATDNG010000530.1:0-10121 GCA_036518375.1 Nitrososphaeraceae archaeon
TCTACCTTGCAGCTTGATTGACCTACATTAACAAGGGATTTTCTCCTTTGATCCTTCATTAAACCATCACCAAGAAGTCCCCATAACATTCCTTGAACAAAGCTGGTCTTTCCCATAGAGTTATTGCCGCGTATCAGAAAAAGTCCCTCAGCAAGATGATTGTTTTTATTGTTATCGCTGGGCAGGAGCACCTTCTTGTACGGTTTAAAGTTCTCAATTTCAATTCTCACTATCTTCAACTGTTATCACAACCTTCTAGGCCATTATCATCATGATGACTGAGTACTTTTGCAAATATCTTTGCAAGTAAATCAGGATTTAATCTCTGTTTTTTCAATTCTTCGTTTCTCATAGTTGTCACATAGTCTTTGAATTCTTTTTCGGGGTCTTCTATTAAATATTCTACGCATTCAGTTTCATTCTTTAGATTGTACTTTACGTCTGTGTATTCAGCATAGGCAGGACGATCTAAAATGAATTCAACAATATTATAATCATTTGAATCAAGAGCCATTTTTCTAAGAAATGATTCTACTTCTCCGATATTGAAAGAATCTCCATATGTTTTTTCGCCTTTTAAAACGATTTTTACTCTGGCAGCAGTAGAATAGTCATACCTCACATTAAGTTCGTACGAGTCTAATACACTTTTAACTTTCCTTATTATCTCCGAATTAGTATCCTGCGGAAATATTTCTACATTCTCAGATACAATTTTCCTAGATGATTGAATTTTCTTTGGGGTGACCCTTGGAAATGACTTTCCATGTTCAACATCTACCATAAGATATCCCTTTTCGGTATTAAATTCATTAAAACTCCATAATTCAGTAGATCCGGAGTACCATGCATGATCTGTTACCTTGTGCATCTTGTGATCATCCCCTAATGCAATATAATCATAATTACCCTTAAGGAAATCTGGATGTAACGAAGAATTCTCAATCATGCCATGGCCCATTGCTAGATTTATCATGTTGGGATTAATCGATCTGTTCTGAATCTCAATCCAGTCTTTATATATCTGCTCTGCTCCTAAAGTATATAGCGCTCTCGATTCAATAGATGGGTGTGTGATAACTCTTAGGTTGAGATCTCCAAAATCCTTGAATTGAGGCCTCTGTGTTCTCAATGAATCTCTAGCATCATAATGTGTATACAAATGGATATTATCGAAGGCAACCGGGAATATGCTGAGAGTTGAACTACGATATTCCATGTATCGGCCATGGTTGCCATCTATAATAACTAATGGAATATGAGCATCTTGTAGTTGTTTGAATGTCATTGCAGCCACTTTTCTAGCATATTCAGGAGGAGGACTAGGATCATAACCTGCTGGCGTATCGAAAAAGTCACCACAATGCAATATGACATCAGGCTGATTGTTATTGGGAGTATCTATAATCTCTTCAACGAACTTTATCCAAGCAGAATAAAAGTCATCTTCTATAGGTCTTATTTCTTGGTTTATTATTCCAGGACGTGTCTGCTTTGGTCTCCTGCCAAGATGTGTGTCTGATATATGGGCTATTTTCATGATTAGATATATCTTCCAAAGTCATCGTTACTAATTATCCTATCTACCCGGTTGTGTTGTTCCAAAAGATGAAGCTCATTATGATCAGCGATTGATATGCCGCTATGATTGTTATTTTTGTCTACCTATTACTAGTACAATTAAAAGTCGAATTTACCTTACGTATTGTAGATAGATAAGAGGAGTTAATCTACCGGAGCAAGTCCTGCATTTAACCCTTTCTCGAGATAAATCCAGAAGCAAAAGTATGCCCTTACTACAAGGCTAAGAATGAAGGATTCAAAACTATTTGAAGTTAACAGCTAACCCTTGCTTATAATATTGTCAGTCTGCCTATTTATTCTAATATGTATTAAGTATAAGAATGAGTTAACCGCTAGCATATCCTAAGCTCAATGAAACAAATGTTCAAAGATTTTTGTGATGAAATTATAGCATCAGATTTTTCAATCAGATTTGTTGGAATTGCTGATGAACATGGCTCCTTGTTATCAACATCAGAGCGCAGAGGACTTAAGCCTTTGCTAAATATGGAGGAAACAACACAGTATGCGATTACTGCTGCTACGCGGCAGTATACTCGTCTGAGGTGGGGATACCTTCTAGGAAAAGTTGATTATGCCTGTTCGATTTATGAGAAGTTAATTAGAGCAAACGTTCCTATTACCGATAACAACAATCGCCTTGCATATGTTATATTATTAACATTTGATGTAGGAACAGACAACTTTCATCAAATTATGGTGAATAAAATAATTCCAATTATTCGCAAACGTAAAAGTCAGGTCCTTAAAGACAAGGAGAGATAATGCGAAGTTAAATATGCAGATACTATGATCTTACACGAATCAGTCTTAGCAATCTTCTAGCAACTGATGTTTTTTAGTAGAGATGTTCACTCATCTATTGACATATAAAATAATAATAATAATAGTATAGCAACAACAACAACAACAACCATCCCTAAAATAAGGCAATTGCAGGTACAAAAACAAAGATAGATTCAAAGCAACAGTAATATTAGTAATATAGCATTAACATATCTAACTTAGGTAAGTGTTTCTTCTCAAGAACTCTTCTGAACAAGCAAAATTTCATAGTAACAGATGCTAACAGATGAGAAAAGATAGCAATGATAGATACAGGGAGCTATCTCTATTAGTGCATCATGATATTCATTGTAATAACAGTTTTGATTTTGAGGTTTAGAACAAGTACAAGGAAAAGGTATTGCTGCAGCTGTATTACTACTACTATTGTCCTATGTGCTGTCATCGCATGTATCAAAGACTACTTGCAGGCCGTAGGAAATCGAACGGTATAGTCAACTGTACAAGTCTATGTAGGTCTGTCTCATAGTTAAAACTAATCTGGATATTACAAGCTGTTGTTGATTAACACCTTTGCCAATAACCATTGCAATATTGCAATTCAGTACTAAACTAAGCAAAGTTACTTACTACCACTTCAGAAGATTCTTGATTCACTTTAAAATGATTCGAGTTTGAGTTGCAAAGACAGAATAGTCTTAATTGCAGTTCAATCTGTTAGCCATAATATTTTTTATTATAAATAAAGTCTTAGATACCTGACTCATATATATTCGAGTATGATATACTCAAGAAGCTTGGACTCAGGAGGGGAGCGGGAAATCAATGACTACCACTACTAGTAGAACAAACGCATGGCCACAGCTTCCGTTGGCAGAGTGGAAAGATACCTATGATACATTACATAGGTGGACTCAAATCATTGGAAAGATCAGGCTTGCATTAACTCCTATGATGAATCACTGGTGGAACGCTACTCTCTATATTACACCGCATGGACTCACAACATCTGCCATGTCCTACAATGGCCAATTCTTACAGATAGACTTTGATTTCGTTGCTCACCTTCTGCTCGTTGTAACGAGTGACAATCCTACCAAGACAATTGCCCTTCGAGCCTGTTCAGTAGCTGAATTTTATCAAGAAACTATGGCAGCCTTAAAATCACTTGGAATGCCTGTAACCATTTGGACCACGCCGGTCGAAGTGCCAGATCGAACACCATTTGAGTTAGATCAAAAACATGCAGCCTATGATCCCGAATATGCACAGCGATTCTGGCGCATTCTGGCGCAGGCCAACAGGGTCCTTACAAAATTTCGTTCCCGGTTTACTGGAAAAGTGAGCCCAGTCCATTTTTTTTGGGGAGCATTTGATCTGGCCGTCACGCGCTTTTCAGGACGCAAGGCGCCTTCGCACCCAGGCGCACCATACTGCAGCCGTTTTGTCATGGTCGAAGCCTATTCGCACGAAGTAAGTAGTTGTGGTTTCTGGCCTGGTGGTGGACCAGTTGATGAACCTGTATTCTATGCTTATGCCTATCCTGAGCCTCAGGGCTTCAAGGATTACCCAATCGAGCCGGCGGAAGCATTTTACCATGGTGAGATGAGCGAGTTTCTCCTGTCCTATGATGTAGTTCGTACGGCCAAGTCACCTGATGACGTTTTGTTGTCATTCCTACAGAGTACCTATGAAGCAGCAGCAACACGTTCCAAATGGGATCGAAATGCATTGGAACGTCACTAACTGATAGATCACGTGAGCCATGTTATTGTAATTTTGGTCTCAAAATACCAACAGCAGAAAAAAAGAGCTCACTCTAGCAAGTAGATCTAGTGAATACTGGCCAGCCGGCTGCCAGATGGCATCTTTCCAAGCTTTTGAAGCATGTGCTATTCTGCTAACGTAATAATCAAGTCTCTTGCTTTTTTATTGGGATTGAAAGCAATTTCTTATAGTTGATGTTGTGTATCAAAGATGGTTCTATTTATTGCTCAAGTACCACAAATTTCTGATTATTTACTATCACAATAAATTGTCATTCGAATTTGTAATTTTCCTCTACAAATTTGGCGTTCTTATCTAAGTTAACTATTCCTCTCTCAAATTTAATTATCGAAGATTTTGGAACAAGATACTTGTCAGGGGTTATTGGACCGGAATCCACAATAAGATTTTCAAGTTCAACTGTACGAACAATTCCTACTTCTTTTCCATCTGCCGTATGTACGGGCTTATTTACTAATTGTTGCCAATCAGTAATTTTTATATTTCTATCAGATTCCATAGCAATATCATTATCATCATAATAAATATTAAGCACTTTCATATATTTTATAGGGGCATAGCAGTATCAATAAAGATAACGAATATATCGCAAGCTCAACATTGAATATTTTCTAGTCGAATTATGGGTAATGCTTTGACAAACAGCTATTATTAATAGAAATTTGCATAAAGATCATTTAAAGAATATTTATAATCACTAAATGATTGCTGATTTCTCGCACTTAATTTATTCTTTAATCTTTCCCTTTAAACTTTGTATTTCTTCGATAAGTGTACTAAAGATTTTGTTATACCTTACTTCTACTTCGTTTTTGTTGCTTCCTCTTACAATGAGCTGGACACGCAGTCTTGACTCATTGTCAACACTGTAATATGGATGTGTTTTTATATAAGTAAAATCTGGAGGATTAGACTCAACTATCTTGGACAGCACAGGAGAAAGCATCGCTTCGCTAACGGCAATAACATTCAAACTAGTCTCCATAATATAAAATTCTCCAATGGCATTTTTTATTTGAGGAAGTATACTTTGTAAAAATATTGCTTCCATTTCTTTTGGTACTCCTGGCAGACAGATAATCGCCGTCTTCTCAGGTGTTGCCTCTATTTGTACAGAAGGGGCTGTGCCGACAGGATTCTGAATTGGAATTGATCCACGGGGGATCTTTGCCATCTTTAACCTAATTTCATTTAATTCATAATTTATTGATCGACGCGCATAACTTTTCTTTAGCATCTCTACAGCCGTTTTGTCGAGGACAAGGTCGAGATTCAATCCTATAGCAACTCCCTCCAATGTTTTATCATCATAGGTAGGACCAAGTCCACCTGACAAAATTAGCCAGTTTGGTCCTCTTGTGATTGACTCCTTTACTGCAGAAGAGATCTCGTTAATGTCATCTCCAACCACTGTTATCCTCCTCACAAAACCGCCAGATTCTGCAATATTGCGGGAAATCCAATGGGCATTGGTATTAACGGTTATCCCTGATAGCAATTCATTTCCAACACATAATATTTCTACAATAACAATCGCCATTAAGATGAAGCTGCAGCTCATGAAGATCGAAGAGTAATATTAATTAAAACAATGAAGTCAGCAAACTACCAATCGATTCCACCTAATGTTTATCTTTTATTAACTTAAAACAATAGCAATGATCATTTTTCTCAAAATATGAAAAATAAATGAATTATTCGTTATTGTTTTTTATCTCTAAGCAGCGCCTTTTCTTAGTGTTGGACTGTAATAATAATTTCTCGATCCGTTTCTTATCTTAGCAATTACTTTATTATATAGAATTGCCAAAGTCTCTTCGAACACAATACAAAAGAAGTTAGTTTATTTGTTATCATTTCCAGAATTCGTATGCGTCAAAAGCGTGCTTTTGGTGCTAATTGCATGTAACAACTCAATTCTACTTTCCAATTTGCAGCTGTACACGAACTTTGTCTATGTTAGCTACTGGCTCGAAAGAAAAACAATCTAAGACCTTCCCATTCTCCATTTAATTGCTCTACTGCTTTGCTCAAATAACTTTCATCTTCTTTAGCTTTCTTTTCAGATTGGTATGTAAATTATCCTGATTTAGATTGTCACGCATCTGACAACTAATATGCACGACTTTTGATTTATCATACAAAGCAGTGAGGCCACCTAATATCACAGAAATAACCCATTGAATATCATGCTCATGTGGAAACCTTCATTACTATCATCAGAGCGAAATAGCGGAAAAAGGAAAAAAAAGTATTACATAAATAATTACAACAATAAACAAATAGCTTACGTCTTAGTAGCATTACTTGTATCATTTGTCATTCTGACGCTTTTTATTTTGTCAGTTCTTTCATTAACAGCCAATGCTACTGCTATTGTTGACAACAACTCTGTCAAGATGACAAAACAGGAATCCTTCAGAGATTCGAATGGTAGACTTAACATTATAGGAGTAGTAGATAACAATGGAAAGATACCAGTTAGCATTACAATTGGTCTTAATGTTGTAGATAAGAAGAATAATGCTGAGTCTGTTACAACTATAAGAGATCCAACTTATGGTAAAATCATATACCCACTGACTGGCGCTCCATTTAAATTTGTTATATCTCCTAACCAATCAGTTAAGGGTACAGCCTTTATCTCTAGTATAAGACAGGTTCCAGTACCATATTATAATGTGTTAAGATTGAATTACTCTAACATGCCAACTGGCAACGATAGAGCTCTTGTTGGAACAGCCAAGAATGTAGGACCATTTGATCTACACGATGTAAGTGTATACGCATCAGTTCATGACAAAAATGGGATACAAATTGATTCTGTTAAAAGTAATGTAATGTCTGTTATAAAGCCTGGTCAAGAAGTTGCATTTACTGCTATTCCTGACTCAGCTACTTCACCGCACGTCTTTTACTTTAGCTGTGCAGGTGTTTCTCTTAATAATGCTCCAATGACGATTTTAGATATAGGCAAAGGTCAGTCTATTTACTATGATATAAACGGTGTAGTAAGTATAAGCGATTTTAAGTATAACACTGCTACCGACAGTATTATCTTTGGAGTAAAGCATTATAATCCTGATGGAGGCCCTATGAGTTTAAAGATAGTAAAGAATTCTAGCAATCCATCTGCTATATCTGTTATGATGGATGGAAAGCTATACAAGGAAGCGCCATTAAAAACAATGGATTCAAAGACAGTTCATATAGATCTTTTCATTCCATCAGGCGAACATAACGTGCAGGTTAAAGGGATTAGGAATGGTGCAGCTTAATGTCCATCATCAAAGTATATAACACAACTGGGAAAAAGGATATTCAATCAATAACATTTGACTACAAGAGTAATGGATTGGAACGAGCATTCAAGGGATCCTGATTAAGCCCTGTGTATCTTGCCATTTTGTGTACCCAAAGACCACTCTTGAATCTGTCAGTGCACGAAAATTTCAAGTTAGACTATGGACCCGAATTAATCTGCAGTTATTCTACTTATTGTTTGTCGATCCCGTTGGTGTTGGGATGTTTGAGCATTTAATTATCATAACTAGTAGTAATGGCTGCGATTATATCTGCAGGTAAAAATGAAACTATAACACTGAAATTTTTTAACAACAGCAATATCAGTACTAATCGTCATTGTCATTTTAGGCTGATGCAAATGGAGTCATTTTTACTTATTTTAGTTAAGAAGAAGAATTAACCTTTGATCACGAATAAGTGAAGGTAATAATAACATATGAACATATTCGTGGATTGTCAACCAGATATGCATACGCAATGACTACTAGAAAGAGCTTTTGGGTTTGGCCTGGTAGGATATATGTATATATGTATATGGATGGAAATACATCAATTTTAATCATAGATATATAGTAATTATACACGGTATCTGATATCTATCATAAATGAGTTTTACCAGACTCTAATAACCAGACGTATCTACATGATGACATGGGCACAAGAAAAATATTGATAATCAGTGTGGTTGTCATCACTATTTCCATTATAACAGTAATGAGCTTTACTAATGCAGCATCTACTGATATAAAGCCAACTTTGCAAAACTACAACAAGCAATGTGATCACAGCTTACACGTAAAAATGTTTGATCCTCAGATTGGACCAAAATACATTATTGGTAGTGGTTACAAGATTATCCCAGTAAACCCAGCAACAACTGATGTTCTTGTTAACCCATGCGGTTTACAGATACTGGGTAGTTAGTTCACAACAGCGTAATTGAAAATCTATCATTGATTAACCTATTGATTCATCTTCTAATGCTTTAGAGTTGTAATAAGAAGCGACATTGAAATACTTTGCAATTTCCAATCCGATCTTATGGCTGTAAACACATTGTGGGAGTGTTGACATATCTAGTGTAATAAAAATGAGTCATAATAACAGAGCTTGAATCAGCCCATAAAGACCAAAACAAGATCGGAAAGACAGAGTCTAAACCCCAAGACCCCGGACCAAACGCGCCTGAAGAAGCTGCAGAAATGACGAACCAAACCCAAGACTCAGAAGAACCTAAAATGTCAAATGCATCTTAACAAATAATGGTACGTAAACAGTAATATGACATCAAATGGATAATCCGTAATGATCGATGTGGTCTGATGAAGAAATAAAAAGAGCTATTGAAGAATTAGATAGTGGATGGGAATTAAAAGAAGGTAAGATTTCAAAAATATTACAATTTCCAAGTTTTATGAGTGCTATTGAATTTGTAAATGATGTTGCAAAGATTTCCGAGAGACTCAACCACCATCCGATTATTACAATCAACTGGAGGACTGTCAAGATTTCCTTAAAATCATTTGATGTTGACGCGATAACCAAAAGAGACATTAACCTTGCAAAAGAAATACAAAAAGTGTTAGCAAACAGCAGAAGTAGTAACTAAAGTTCCGTACAAGAGTTGGCCATAATACCTTGCATAAGACCTCAAATTCTAATCATGCCTACATATCAGATAGTATGTCAAGTTAAAATAATCATTGGAAATCTAGAGAATTATATGAAACTTAAAGCCATCGATTAGAGTCTTTCTGTAACCCCAATTACTAGCTAAAGAATAGGGAAGAATTTTCGTTAATCAAAGAACGTCTTGTCATCCTAGTATAAGTCTATGATGTGTTTTTATGCAATTTAACAGGTGCTTTATAAAGATGATTGTACTGGTTATGTGATATTTATATCTCGTGCTTGTGGGATAATAAAATGTACAAGGGCTGGTAGTCCAGACCGGTACGGACGTTCGATTCGCAATCGAAAGATCGTGGGTTCAAATCCCACCCAGTCCACCACCCTACAAATGAAAGGTTGCGGTAACTTTTGAATTCAAAAATGTCAAATGTTAACATATTTTTGGCATTTCAAGAGGTGATCCAGTTTAGTATGTTAACATATTTGGTAACATATTGATGTTAACATGCACATATTGCGGTAAATTTGTTAACATTTACAAAATTATGTTAACATGCCATTTTTACATGTTAACAAATTACAATTACCAACTCTAGATAGATTACCATAGTTATAATTATTGGATATTAGCTACCATATCGCAGGGTCTATTTATCTACCTTCTCTATAAAGATTCTGTTGTTGTGTACCATTATCTTTATCTTGTCTCCAGCCCTGAGTTTCATACCATCTCTAATGGGCTTTGGTAGAGCAAATCCAACAGAGTTGCCCCATTTAACGAGTGTGCCCTCGAATTCTACAGGCATAATATATTGTTTATTTGTATTTGTATATAGTTATTTACATGTTTAGACATGAGCATAATGCAGTATTTATATTTCAATATAGACAAATTTATATAGTCTAAATACGCGTCTAGACATAAGTAAGATGCAAGAAAACATTGTGAAAAAATCAATAGTAGAGTTGCAACACAACGAACAACGAAGTTTAGAATGGAAAACAAATGGAGTTAAAGTAAGAGT
>DATDNG010000531.1:0-10389 GCA_036518375.1 Nitrososphaeraceae archaeon
CAATACTAAATCATTGTCTCTTATCCACATTCTCCGCTTAATCTTCCCTCGAATACGACAAGTTCTTACCTTTCCATCGGTACATTTTACAATGATGTTATCTCCTCCCACAAGTTTGACTACACGACCAAGTAGTTCACCTGTTTGTGGCATGACCAATTCTTTTAGTGCCGATTCACTCAGTACTTTTCTCTTGCCTAAATTTAAAACCCAATATCAGGATTTATATGAAGATATAAAAATGTAAGGGTTCTTGAACCTTAAAGGTGCTGTTGATAGATGAGACTTGTTAACAATCATTTTATGAAAGGGCAGATGATAAGAAATTGATGATAATACCACAACTAACCTTTGGTTATTGTGCTAATGGGAAATAAAAGACGACAGGAGCAAATCTCCTCTTTTCAGTCATTAGCAAAACAATTATGAAAATTTGAAATATAAGCAAGTATACTCTTTTATTACCGATCGATATAGCCGACATCTATAAAAAATACCATCAAACGATTTACATATTCATTCTCCCGATTCACACTGTACATAACGTTCGCAAGCTTATTCTGTTTTACCCATCCTATTTTCATTAGGTCATCAAGATTACGTTTGATGTCATCTCTCTTTAAGTGAGTTTTCTTGTGAAGCGCATAGATAGTTATCATCTTGCCCTCCTCTGCCAAAGCTTTCATTATCTTGACTTTGCCTATGCTGCCAAGACCAATTTCTATTATGTCCTTGTTAGTTGTTGTTTCTCTACTACTAATCATTCTTACGATCTCCTTTGATTTGTTTTTGAAGTATCGGTTCTAGTTCCTGTAAAGAAGCGCCATGTATTCCGATTTCTTTTAGTGACCGGATCTCAATCAATTTTCTTATTTGTAGATCGTGAAGACTATCTTCGACATCGAATTTCTTTAATTTGAATTCTTCACTTAATTCTATTACACGGAGACGAATTTCTTTGAGTTCAGCATATTGCTTTTTCTTGGCTATGAGGGTTCTGATCAATGCCATTAGAGTAAATATCTGGTTTTTTGGCAGATCTTCAATCTCTTCAGTAGTAATAGATGGATGAATTTGACCATGGACCTTTCGGATTTGATCTAGACTCACTCTGCCTGTTCCCTGAGACTCGGCGAGATTTCCTGCGTAAAGAAGAAGATCAAGGGCATACCTTATGTCGCCATTGACTGCAGCAGATGTGGTAATTTTTGAAATTTCATCAATGACATCAGATCCAATAGCTTTTGAGTTAAATGCCTCTGAACATCGGCTGGTCAATATATCGCTGATTTGTTTAACTGAATATGTCGGAAATTCCATTGGAACTCTACCTAAAGTACTTAACTCTGCTTTATCAAGTCTACTGTAGAATTCTGTGCTCCTTGCAATAAAAATAACACCCTTTATATTACACGGATTGTCAGGATCAAATTCGTTAAGACGAGTAAGATCATATATAATTCCACTGTCCTTTGTAATCTTTATCAAATAGTCAATTTCATCAAGAATAATCAATGCATATGTCTTGTTTTCATATAAATAACGCAATAGATATCTTAACATCTCTTCAGCGCTCAGTCCCTGTGCAGGCAGCTCAGGAGCGATCCGTTCTAATAATAATCTATAAATTGCATATTTGTTTCCACCCTGTAATTTTAAATTCACATAAGCAGTTTTCATTATTAATCTATTGCTCGCAAAATTGCTCTCTAGCAGTTTAGAAAATTTTAGAACAGTGGACGTCTTGCCTATACCTGCTGGACCAATAACTTGAAGTATTGCTAATGGAAATCTATCTGAATTCGAATAAGACTCTTTAAAGACATATTGAATTTGCTCAATTTGTTTCTCACGATGTGGAAGATCTGATGGTATGTATCTGGGTGACAATTTTGATCTGTCACGGAAGATGGAACTTTCAGACATTTTGCAGGACAATAAATTCATCAAGGAATTATATTAAAAGTATCCTCGAGTGGAATGAATCTTATGGTAAAGATGTTATTATCATCCTCCTCATCTTCTTAATAGACTATTTAAATCTTGTATATACATATGCGGTGTCCATTTGTTGATCATTGGTCCAATGAGTAGGCAAAGTAAGGCATTCGATCAAATCGAGACCAAAGTGTTCTATAATTCTACCCCAACCCCACTTAGTCTTATCTCTTGAGTATTGTTTCGTAGTGTGACTTCCCATAAAATTAATACCTGCAGAATATTTTAATTCTCTAATTTGCTTGACTTTGGTAAGCACATCGTTTGCAAGCATTTCGCCAGATTCAGGCAAACCAGAAATAAAAAACATGGGTTTTGAAAGATTTAACTTGCGATATTCAACGGTCGTTGCATCTTCGTTCAATATTCTATATTTAATATTAGTTGAATTAGATATTTTATGTTGAAGATTTACAAGGTCACTGTCGATTTCTATTCCAACTGATTTCATTCCTAGTAGTTTACTACAATATGCTATCCTACCATCTCCAGATCCTATATCTACAACTTCCTCAAAACCCAGTCTCCTTGATTCTAGCGACAATGCGTACGCAGATAGCATCCACGTTGGATAAAAGGGCTGGTAATTTGTATCATATTTTTTACTGCTTAACCAATAATCGTTGATGTCGCCTTCATAAACTCTGCACGGTATACCAAATAAACGTACTTCAGTTGAGTTAAAATAAATAGAATTGCATTCAGCGAAATCGTTTAGTCTCGATAATGTTTGTTCGTCAATTGGTAGCTGTACAGAATATAACGACGGAATAACCTCATATATAATACTTCTTGCTTTGTGACTTTTTATAAATTCATTTTTTAACTTTACAATAGATTGCGAAATTGGATAACTATCCATGTTTTTTCTCCTGTTATTCTAATTACGTCTAGAAGACAGATTCTGCACTAGGACGCAGTCCTCGTCTATAGCTTCTATGACCACAACCCTTACAAATATAGATTCTCTTACGCTTGTATGTATAGACAATATCTGGATCTTCAATTATTTTGTGTATTATTTTTGTCATACATCTGTCACAGAAACGCAGTTCAGAGTTCAATGGTTCAATACCATCACACTTCCCTCTATATATTTTGAATTAATGAATTTAATCATAACAGGTTTTTATAAGCTCAATGCCAAGTTCCTTGTAGAGTTTAAGTTCCATAATGGATTACATTTAATGCAAAAACATAAACCTGGATCCTTCTATCTATAGAAGATAGTATAGATTATTAATAGTGTTAAATGGGTCTTCTATATATTATCTAAATTGCCATGGGTTCTAATCTACCCTAATTTATTTGCTATCGTCTATAGTTCTAGTCGATCAGTAAATGGCTCTTTATAATAAATGCTATTAACTTATAAGTGTACCTCGATTAAATAATCGGTAATATCTATGCCAAGAAATGATCCAAACCAAATGCCATATGGAGCATTGCAATATTATCAAATTCACTATATTATTGAAGATGTAGACATCACAAATCCTGATACACTTTTGGCAAAATGCGAACCTGTTAGCAAAGGTCACCTTGGAAACAAAAAAGTGGTGGATGTAAAGTGGTGGGGTGGAAGATTAGCTGAAATCTTGCAAGCAGACATAGAATTGAAGGAGATGCTAAAAGTGGTCTTGCAGCAAGAAGGTGAAATTACAATTGATCCGATAGATGATCATATTCGTATTTATAGCAAATGGAAGCATGAAGATGATCTTAAATTTGATCCTAGAGTTTTTGAAGTTGTGGATAAGATAGCTTATCATATACAAAAGTTAAATGGACATCAATAAAACAAGAATGAAAAAGATATTGGGAATATTTGTCTGTCTTCGTTATTTTATCTGGACGAATTTGTTATGTCATTATAAACGTAATACAAGCACATCAGGATACAAAGTTCTCTAGTATATTTCAAGGTGTCCAGTTGTCTCAAATCATCTACGATTATTGTACAATGATTGACTCAACAATTTTATCTTTCCTAATCATACTTTAAATTCGCCTCACTACATTTTGGTATCCTGCATAATCAGAGTATGCAGGGTCGGATCGTTAATGCTACCTTTACTCCCAGTAACAATATCTGTGCAATAAGTTAGCAGAACACAGTGTGAATATGACACTGCTATAAACGGACCGCCAAATTTGCTCGATGAGGAAGGCTAATCATCATTGTTAAAATTAATAAAAACTACGAAAGGCGGTAGTGATAAGAATTACCCTCTCATTATTGTTTCTCCAACATCTGTATTTTGGTTGAGTTCGAAGATTGCATGAATACTTGGAAGGTCATCCATGTATAAATGGGATTTAGAGACACGGGCTTCAAATGCAAATGGCTTTACACTTTCTAGGCTTTCTTATACGAGACATGGTGGCATAATTGTATCTTTATATCTAGAAATGCCTATTATAGATTTACAGTAAGTGCATCTTTCAGTCTTTTTTGATAAAAAATATGGAAAAGAAAATCTTGGGATGTCTATAACTCAACAAGTAGTGCACTAAAAAGTATCAGCTTTTTAAGAGTTGATCATATATGAGATCCTTGGTAGATTAAGCCAACTACGTTCATCACATAAATCCATCCTGATAGGCTTAATACTAGCGATATTACAACAAAATTGTCATCATCTCCATTTAAAGAAATAAATCAACTGAAAGGAGGAATAATAATAAAGTTATAAATAGAATTTTAAAACAACATCATCTTGATGCTATTGTAAAATATACATCGCCTCATTGGATAGAAAATGGAGCTATCTTATAACCATCTGGCTTTCATATGCCTTCATTAGTAATAACAGATAACAATACAGGCATTGCAAAATTGCCATAAAAAGTATAATTTTTATTATCATATCAATTAATGTAGGGAAAATAATATAAGCTAAACATTTGAATAACCAATAACAGTACTATTCTCGTTCTGTTTATCGTAACTTAAACAGATTGGAGACCACAGAAGATCGAGGCTTTATTGTAGGTAGACCATCTCCATATAATGCTCCTAGATTTTGATCATTTATCATATTAGATGAAATAGTCCTAAATATTGGAAGTCAAGATAAGCAAATGGAGCATCAATAACACGAATACTCTTAATTCCTTTATTGCTGCCATCGATATATACAAGAAGAATTATGAAACAGGGTATCATGTACATTGAATTACTCTTTGTTCAACCATAGTGAGCGAGTGACGATACGAGTATATCAGATTTTAGGTATTAACTTTAATGCACAATTAGAGCTGTTGAAAACCACTGTCTTCCCATAACCGCATCCTATCTAACTTGGCCTTTCTTCGCGCCTCTTGTAACATATTATAAACGATTTTATGTGATCTTCCTTTTGAAAGCAAGGTCACTGCATCTGTAGCAAGTTTGATTTCTTCGAACTTTCCTATCAATCCAACTGTATGACCATATACTGAAATGTAAGCTCCGCTTAGATCTTCAATAGTTTTTCTAGATTTGCCTTCTTCTCCAATTATTCGCCCTTTGATCCTCTCCATAGAATTAGGTGATTTTCCTGCGTAATCTCTTAGATCTATTAATTGAAAAGTTTCTTCTTCTTCCTCTAGTAATCTATATGCACGTCTGGGTGAAAATCCTTTTGAAATCGCTGATACTATCTCTACTGCCTTGAATGGTTCCATATCTGTTGGAGGTTCTTTTGATTCTGAAGAAATTACAGCATCACCGGTTTCACTATCTATCTCAATCATGACATTGCACTTTTCCTGAATTTCCCCCTTGACTTTACCATTTTTGCCGATTATTACACCTATCCTATCCCTAGGAACCTTTACAATTTGCTGGAAGCTCATTTTAGTTTCCCCCCGTAATTTTTTCAATGGCTGATTTCATATTCAAGACTTCAATTCCTCTCTTTTCGAAGAATCTATTGATATTAACTATATCTCGTATTAAAAATTGTTTTGAATTCGGATGTTTGGTATTTACTGAAGAGCCAAAGTCAAATAATATGATCCTACCATTGACACATTTGAATATATTATATTCTGATAAATCAGCATGAACTAATTGTGCTTTTTGATATAGTTTTGACGTCTGTTCCATAACTTCTTCATAGTCTTCAGATGTAACTGAGTCAGAATTAAGAAGGTTTGAACAAGGGTTACCATATTCATCACCTATAAATTCCATCACCAGAACGTTTCGGCGCACATAATGGGGAAAAGGAACGCTGACACCGCTTTTGTAAGCAGTTTGTAAGTTTTTGAATTCTTTCTTAGCCCAAATCGATATTAAATTTCGAGAGCCTTTTTTAATATCTGAAAAACGGGGATCGCCTGCTATATATTGAAGACGTTTCTTAAATTCTGCGCTTACGGTAAGGTATATTTTTACTGCTCTAAACTCACTATTCATAGCCAGAGCTAGATATACTTTAGATTCTTTACCCGAGGCTAAAGAACCTTTGATATATTTGAGTATATTATTGTTAATTAGGCTGTTAAGTATCATAATAGTAGGGGTATTAAATACATCATCGAAAACGCTATAATCTTCAGATCTTTTCACTAGGAATCTGTTTTCGCGTTCATGCCTGTAGAATCTGCGATCTGCCCTATCCTCTTCCTTTTGCTGGCGTTGGTCAACAGAAGATTCTTTTTCTTCAATTCCTAACAATATGATAGATATAAAAATCATATTGTTATAGCTTTTTGCTATTTAATTCTTGGTTATTAGTAGTTGTGCTGAAATTTGAATATCATCAAGAATGGTACACCGCAAATTCTCTTTATACTCCTTTCCTTTGCAAACCTCAAATCTAGTGCCTGCTTCACAATCCTTTCTCCGACTAAATTGGCAATAGAGCACAAGCGTAATAATTTTTCAGCTTGGAATTCTTCTATTATCTCTTGCTGAAAATACTCCCTTGAAATATTGATTACGAAATCTCCTTGTTCGAGCTTTGTCCCTATCAATTCAACATCACATATATTAATCATAGTAGAGCTCTGATATTTCATCATTCTTAGTCCATATCTCTTACTATTTTGAGTACTAGACAATCTATACAGTGGCTTTATGGTTGAAGTATATAGATAAATAAGCCTATTGAATATCAAGATATTTTAAGTGCAATACATTGCTTTAAATCATGAATAAATTGATAACAGTTTTAAAGCATTTAGTTATAGTTGTTGTAGATTTGATATAATATCTCTTATTTAAGTTACGGCAATATATTGAGAGAACCTTGATTTTATGAAAATAATTTCGTTTGAAATCTAACCATCAAATTCAACATGGTTAGATTTCCATGTGGTCTCAGCTATTTAGATAATACATAAAAGATCACGAGATCCTGATCATTCCCATGGAATCTCTCCGTGTTCTGGAGTGAACAAAAATGCATTTCCCTACTTGATAGCAACTTTTGCTCTTTAGTCCGACAAAGCCAGTGCCCCTCAATGATATGATAAACTTCATCTACTAGATGTGGCTGTTGTCTGTCATTCTCACAAGAATATAGTAGTATGATACCTCATGTATTTATAAAAGCTATGCAGCCTCCTTGATTTAGAAAGAATATCATCTAGTTCATATAATGTTTCACAAAAGTATTTGATGGTAAAAACACGTCAGAAATTCTTGCCCTATTTTATCTGAATAATGTGTTGAAGTAAAACATCAGCTGATCAGGTATTTATCTAACATCCACACAGGGTACGTATGTAATTTTAAACAAAGCCTTATATAGTACAATCTAAAGGTCTGAAAATATTATCTTTAAATGCATCACATATTTAGCCGTCAACCTTTACAGCGATTTGTCCCTTTGCGGCAGCCATAATATTTTCTCGAGCTTTAGAAACGTTTTCAGAATATAACTCGACTCCTAAGAAGTTTCGTTCTAAATAGGCAGATACTATTCCAGTAGTCCCTCTCCCAGCAAAAGGATCAAGTACCCAATCTCCTTTTTCTGTAGCAAATTTAACGATTCTCGCAATTAGATCTTCAGGAAATATTGCGAAATGTTCATTTCCATAATGGGCTTTGGTGGGCACCTCCCAAACATTTGTAGGGTTTTTTCCTTGTGGATTGCATACAGCAAATATTGGATAGTGTTTATGATCCCCTATCCTTTTGCGTGTGGCATGACGTTTAAATTTACGGTAACAGGTAGGACAATATTTCTCTGGATCATATCCATAAGCACGAGCAATGTAGCTTGTTGTAGGAAGTTCTTCAAATGGAGTATTGTGCTTTGCGTCATGGATAATTTGTCGGATCTTTGTAATCTTTTCTTTGTCTTGCGCCAACGGTTCAAATTGTATCATATCAGAAGATGGCACTTTGTTTCTTCCATCTCTTGCCTCATTGCCCCTCATTCTTATACTATTCATATTAGTGAAAGATCTTTCATTCTTTGATAGAAAGAGTACTATTTCATATGCTTGAGTTAAATTATATTTTGAGCTACTTGAAACATTGTTTTTCTTGTACCAAATTACATCATCTCTAAAAGTATAACCACCATCAATTAGTTTGAACGCTAACTTATGAGGTATCATAAGCTTTCCAGATTTACGTCTTGTATCACCTATTACAATCCAAAGGCTGCCATCTTCAGTAAGAAGATCTCTACATGCTATGAATATTTTTGCTAATTTTTCTATAAATATTACAGCGTTCTTCTCTTGACCGATTTCATGTAGATCCTGACCATAATGTCTATGAAGAAAATAGGGTGGAGAAGTAATAATAATCCTATATTTTCCTCTTTGTTCTGGATTTTTAGAAAGACTGTGTAAAACATCATAAGAATCACCTTGAATAACCTGATAAGAAATCATTATTTAGGCAAACCTTCCTTATTTGTATCAATAAAAATATCAAAGTTACTTTTCTTTGACATATTCTTATTTATCCTACTTTCGCTGACCTCTTAGAGCGCGAGAGTAGACACATTTGACTAAATGGCTCATTAGTATATTTAAAAACTATTCTTCTGTTACTGATAATCGTCCCGTTGATTATCACTGAATTTGATATAATCAATTGACTCTTCAACTTCTTTTAGTTATTCACTCTTACTTTATAGGAGCTTTACTCAATGAGGCTGCAAACACAGTGTTATTTAATAACATTGCAATAGTCATTGGTCCAACACCTCCAGGTACTGGTGTTATCCAAGATACCTTTTCCTTCATAGATTGAAAATCCTCCACATCTCCAGCTACCTTTCCACCGTGTCTGCTAGTACCCACATCAATCACTATAGCACCATCTTTGACCATATTATTTTTAAGTGTAAATCTTTGACGATTTCCAACCGCTGTAACGACTAGATCAGCAGATTTTAATTTATCAACAAGATTTGTCGATTTAGAGTGACACATCATTACCGTAGCATTTCTTTCAAGGAGAAGAATGGCCAAGGGTTTGCCAACAAGATTACTCCTATTAACTATTACTGCATCAGTCGATTCTACTTTAATATTGTAATAATCTAATAACTCAATTATTCCTAATGGAGTACACGGCTTCAACACTGCTTTTCCACTTAATAACATCCCTGCATTGATTGGAGTTAATCCATCCACATCTTTTAATGGATTAATGGTATTTATTACTGTAAATTCGTTTATATGATCAGGCAGAGGTAGCTGTATAAGTATTCCATGTACGTCTGGATCGTTATTTAGTAGTATGACTAAATCTATCAGCTCTTTTTGGCTGATCGTAGATTCTAATTTGTGATCACGAGTACTAATTCCAAGATCAGCTGCAGCCCTTTGTTTACTATTTACATAGGTAGAGGAGGCAGCATCATTGCCTACGAGTACGGTAGCAAGACAAGGATGTATAATTTCATCCTCTTTTAATTTTTCAACTGCAGATTTAACACGAGATTTCACAGAAGATGACACTATCAGACCATCAATTACCTTTCCAGTCAAACTATTTCTAATTGAATACCTCTGAATATAGACGTTTATAAGGTGGGCTTATAGGTAGCAGTATGTATGTGATTTCGCAACTTCCGGAGTACATCAATCAATTCGGCTCTGTAAAGTTAAGAGACCACCTCCCTGTTATAATGATCTACAAAAAGAACTAATTTTGAACTAATTTTGTATATGTTTTAGTTTACATTTCTTTTTTCTGCATGGAAAATAGCAGTCATCAAAGCATTCAGTTCTATCTTTGATATATTGTACAGCAAATAACATTATGCAAATCTAAGGAAAAGGAACAGGTAAAACAAATGGTGTATCTTTTGGTTGCTGCTGATCATTTGGTTGCTGCTGATCATTTGGTTGCTGCTGATCATTTGGTTGCTGCTGATCATTTGGTTGCTGCTGATCATTTGGTTGCTGATTATCATTTGGTTGCTGATTATC
>DATDNG010000532.1:0-2102 GCA_036518375.1 Nitrososphaeraceae archaeon
AGATGAGTATTATCATATCTCTTGGTATTGGATTGTTAATATTAATAGTAGATAAAAGACAAAGCCGACATATTGATGATTTAATCAAGACACAACATAAATTGACTAATGAAATACACAAAATGATCAGAGAAGAACTGATAATGAGTAAAAAGACTCATAAAGAGAATGAGAGTAGCTAAGAAAAAATTTTACATGCTGTCCTAGGCTAGATCGATTCTTTTCGCAAGCCCTTGTAGTCTTGCAGATAAGTCAAAAGCTGATCGGATAGTTGTACTATGACATCATCTTTTTATCCTTTGCATCGAGATCCATTATACAATCCCCAATCATGGCTTCAGGAATTGACAAGAGTAACTACATTTTTGGCATACAATGAATCGTCTTTAGTCATAGAGCTAAAAGATGCCAGCAGGGATATAGGCAATGAAGAAGAAGGACTTGCCATGCATTCTAATAGTGAATCTACTGTGTTATCTAATGCTTCTATATTTGAAACACTTCGGTTATCTCAAAGCAGCACCCCAATACCAATATAGAATAATTCTGCTGCGCCTTCTCAATACTGTATATTAGATCTATACGCTTGTGCTTTGGATAAAAATTAAGGAATTACTTTGCCAGTAGAGGAGTCATAACAAGCGCCAGTTGTGACTGCAAAGCAATAAGGCATAGTTGCATTATAAAACGTGACATTGTATCCTAGTTGAAATTCTATGGTTTTGTGTTTATATCTTCAGACATAGAGACTGCTGAGGAATAAATACCTAATAGAATCAAATAATATCTCATGTACTGTATTAGTCAAGAAACAAATTAACTAACAACTTGATTAGTCTGTTCCCCAAGGATTATCGATAACAAATCGCCAACTTCCGTCAGGCTGTTGGCGTAGAACGTCTGCGGATTTAGAAGTTATATCAACATGTTTACCATCAGATCCAGTTCCACTGAATGACCATTCGGTAGTTACAAGAGCAAGATCACTTGCTTTTAGTACTCTCTTTACCTTGAGGTCCAACTTGCCGTTCATATTAATGAAACCACGCAGGCTTTCTTGTATACCATCTGGACCCTTAGCCAGCTTTCATGGTTGAGAAGCAAAACATGCGAGAGGTTCATATAATGTCATTAAGGAATCTAGATCTCTAGCATTAATACCTCGCATCACCGAATTAAGTACTTCTTCAGGTGTCATCTTCCCAGACATGTAATGAATCACTAAATACCTGATACTATAAGTGCATTTATTTGCGGTTCTGTGAACCTCATCGGTTGTCGTACCGTTAGTTAACTCGTTCTATGGTATGAAACAGTCAAAAAGAGAATTGGCAAAACCTACTGAATATGAGATATTCAAGAAATACAAGGCAAGAACTGCAAAAGCAAATAGAATCTGCTATCACTTGGCTTATAGCATTATCTTTTCTCCAATGGTAATATTGCGTAAGAGATATCCTTCTTAATTTTCTACTAGTATGTCAAACAATGAGAACACAGAACCCAACCAAGAAAAATAATGGTTATGTCTGAGTACAAAATACTTTTAGCATGTGACAGATTGGAATATGACCGTGTGACAGAGTAGAATAAGTCACACGGTGAAAACAAATCGACCCTCAGAGACAAGATACAGTATGCATCCGTTGCCGTATATTATTCAGAAAAGGCACCGCAATGATTATGATTTTTCTTCAGCTCTTCAAACCATTGGCAGCCATCTTCGAGAACATTGGATTTTACTTTAAATAATCCAGATATTATGATAGTATATAGATCTATGGAGGAGTGGGATCCAGCTATTAATGATTTTGTATTAAGATGTAACAGTTGCTGGAAGACAAGTAATAAGCAGTATGTCAAAATTATCCGTACCTCAAGAGAAAAATACTATTGTGAAAAATGTTTGGGTATCTATGATCTATGTCATAGCTAAATCCAGTATTTTTGATGCTAAGTTCAGAGATAAACAAATGGCTAATATATCAACACATCAGTTAAAGCCTTCAGCCTTGGTTATAGTAGTGATAAGACCCATCTCCCTATTTATTATATAATCACAAGCAGTAGCTTGGAATAAAGATTTACTCATATACCTATAA
>DATDNG010000533.1:0-3346 GCA_036518375.1 Nitrososphaeraceae archaeon
AGAACTAGCAGGTTTTGGATCAAGATCATCTTTGGGTTCAGCTGTTATTGCAAGATCTGTATAGGTGTATGTCTTTGTCCATTAGCTAGTATAGGCGATAAAATGGGATTGTATTGGGCTAATGAGTTTATGTCATAAAATCTGAAAGGGTACTTCTTTGAATTATGATGCTGCTGTTGGACGTTATTACTACTGCTATGTAAGTGTGATTTGTCATCTTCTTGCTTATTCCATGTGGCTTCTGGCAACCCAACCATCTTCCTAAATATATTGACAGTTCCCAGACCAAAACCAGCATAGTTCATTGAAAATATAGTTTGCAAACCCCCATCATGATGATCATCATCAGGAGGCCCGCTTACAGCAAAATTACCGTAAGGTATCCTAAGATCTTTTCCTACTGCTTTTGATTTTACTACTCTGTTGTTCTTTTCCTAATAGTGTGGCTTCTTTTCGATAATCCCGAACACAAAAACATCATCTAATAAAGCAACAAGATGCCATAATCCCAACGATTAAGGATTCATGCAATAACACGAGCTTTTTTAGCTTGTGTCATACTAAGTCTGTCTATTATTATGACCGAATCACTACCATTATTATCAGACTTTGAAAAGATGCTGTTGGATAGGATTAAAGATCTTAGAGATAGAATACATAAAGCACACAGCACCATCTATAATGAGACTGTAATGATTGAAATAGAAACACTACAATGGGTTTTGTCCCAAATGGATGGGCCTATTGAAGAAAGATAATAAGGAATAAGGCATTATCGCCTTATATATCAGTAATCGCCAGTCTAGTAATCACAGGTATATTATCCATGAAAATTCAAATACAAGTATCATAGCAGCAGTATCGCTTACCCCTTCATTTACAACTATTGAAGAAAAAAGAAGTAAAAGAAGTAATACATAATAGGTTGAACTAAAGCATATTGCTACATACGATAGATTGACACTAAACCCACTAGTGTTTTTGTTTACTAAGAATAGCTCTTCCATTAGATAGCGACCATTGCATTTTCTCTTACAATATATCAATCATGATGTATGTATGAGACAAAAAGAAAAAATTGAGAGGCAGTCATTACTCGGACACCATAGTTATAAGATAATAATAGCCAGCTATCCAGTGCGCATTACTGGAGGAGGCATCCATGTTCAGTCAAGAAGCTGTTCTTCTGGAAGATACATATGCAAAATAAGACTAAATGAATTCTTATCAGCCGGTAGCCAGTTAGATTCTTTATCTTTACTTGGACTAGCATGCTGTATATAAATATCAAGTGAGCCATCTGCACTGTTTGTGAGACCTTCAGTATACTTTCCTATTGAATATCGATTTATTGGGTTCTCTACAAACAATGACTTGTTATTATACATTGTAATAGACCAGAATGCTTTTACTGGCGGGGTTTGTCCGGGACCAAAGTGAAGTATATAGTTGTTAGCTCCACTTAGTGGTTGTCCTTGGCTATCTGTAAATGTGACAGGATAAAGCGCTTCTTGTGCAATGTTGGTGCCCAATCCTATTTGAGTAACTGCAGCGCGTAAAAGGTAATCAATTCCATAAACTCACTGCATCAGCTGTAATAGTCATCATACATTCCTATCGGTCAATATGTTATTTAAAATGAACAACAACACTACACAACTTGTTTTAACACTATATCCACATTTTAACAATAAGTAAGTCCACTTTCTTTGATTTTGATTGCCTTTGTATTAGTAGAAGATATGATGTGTTATGGTGATTTTTAGTAATAGCCTTCGGCATAGGTTACATGGATAGCAATATTTTATTATACGCTTCTATTTTCTTACTTTGCTTTGTATTTCATCTTTCATGGCTTTGTTCTTAACCCGCATCCACAATCCACAAGATATAATTAAGTATTCATGAATATATTGCAGATGGGCCTTTTACGGCACCTTATCTTCAGTTCTAGAGCCAGTGGGTGAAAGAATATCTCCTATCCTTTTGAAAATTGCTACTGCCCATTCCCAGTTAAAACCTGCAAAAGCTGCAATTGGTATAATGACGATAGGATTAGCTGGTGTATTAGGGTTAGCCATATTGCCATTGAAGCTTAACAATCCAGCTATTATCACCAAATAAATTATTGCTCCGAAAAGTCCTCCTAGGAAAGGAACACTGATGAAATAAATTGTCCATGAGTTTCTATATTGTCTATCACCAACTTTCTCTTTTAAAAACCACATTCCTCGTAGTATACTTCCTAATACACCCCATGTCGTAGCATGAATTGCAGCCTGCGCAATATGAGCACTATTTTCTAGATACGTGTCTATAAAATAAAGATAAAAAGCTAATACAATAGAAAGAAATGCTGCTAGATAAATCCAGATATGGGCTGCATATATATTTAAAAATCGCCACAGCTTACAGGTCGAGTATAGCGCTTCTGAGTAAGCATGTATAGCACATGATATATTAGTCTCACAATCTGAAAGCAAGTTATTATCCAAATTCCTTCTTGCTAGGTGTAGTATACTTTGAATACTAGTATAGGGAACTGCTGTTTGTCTCTTAAATAGTCCGTTATCAGCCGCAACATTTAGCCAGGTATCTATACGATCAATTCCAACTTGCAATTTTTGACGTCGCGGATCTGCATTTGCACTTGGTGCCACGGCCTCTCCTCCAGCTGACGGACTAGGACCTTCTGCAGGTGCTGCTCTTATTGATGAATAATGCCTTCTCTCAGTTTGTAATACATGATCCTCTTTTGGTCCTTGTATCTTCCTTGTAAGTAAAGCAATGCCGTCGACCAACCCAATGAACAGATTTGACATAAAACGTAGTGAGACACTAAAACTATCAATACTCAGTGGCATACTTTGCAACCCACCATTAAAATCAAGGGATAGGTGTTATTATATTATTTGCTAATTATTTGTGCAAGATCGCCTAGTTATAGTAAAAGTTGGCGTTATCGTCTATTGGTAGCTTGGTGTTCTTATCATTACCTTTTTTGGCCTGGATAGCCACCAGTGTAATAATGATATTAGAAAGGTAGAATAATCTTCTAGATATGAGCAGTCATCTCTTGGGTAATTGTTACCTTGATTGGACTGATGTTCTTGGGAGCGGCGTTTGTAATGCCAGGACTGTCAAGCTGGTTCTCAGCATTCTTTGCAATGTTTATCTTTATAATTGCTGCAATAATCTTTTATGCAGCAAGCAGGGCAAGGCCAAAGAAGTCCAGCCAATACTTATAAGAAAGAGCAGAGTCAGAACTTGACAGCCAGGGCCATAGCAAGCCAGAAATATCAAGGATACTGCAGTTAAGTATTGGCACAGTTAAGAGTAGAGTTTA
>DATDNG010000534.1:0-8350 GCA_036518375.1 Nitrososphaeraceae archaeon
CAACTCACGCAGATAGTTGCGGGAGAAACAACAATGGCATAATTTTGCCCAATGGGGTTAAACAACAAATCGCCGCTGTGGGACAGCCATTCGGAATATCAAGAATGCTGGCAAGTGTTGATGGTGCAACAAATTTGGCGGCTACTCTTGACGGGGTTCCTTTGCAGTCTGTTGAAGTACAGTCTCCCCCTGGCGGCTTTGAAGCGAATTTAGCAGCACATGATCCATTCGGATTTAATCTTGGCCCTACATCCCCCTGGCACGGAGTTGCTGACGGTTTCTGGGTTCTGTTACCTTCTCTTCCCATAGGACCGCATTCGCTAACATTTGAAGGATGTCTTCCAGCCGCAGGAAGCTGTCAGAAAAATACCTACATGCTAGTTGTGCAATAATTTTTTTGGTACCTCATTCCTCCTTACCGATAGTGAAGAGGGTATGAACGCAGTTGCGGTAACAGTTCATCCATAACATGAAAGAACACAAAAAAACCCCTTCTTTTTTTATTATCAAAATTTTAGATAACCTACAACGGCAGTGATCACCTTACTATGTACAAACAAGCTTATCAGTATTCCGTGACTTTTCAACGGTACCAAATGTCTATAAGAAGTTGCAATCGGAGAAGGTCACCTATGAACAATGGACAGAACTGGACCGATATAATAGGAATTTTAGGGCAGGTTTAGATACATACAAGCTAAAGTTTATACAGAATAGGTGTTATGTTAACAAATACACTCTGAGCCAATCATGTTTTGTATTATTTATGTTATATGCATTTTAGATTCTTTTATTAGTAAATTCTCTCTATAGACGTTTGGATTTGGAATATATAATTAACGGCCCAAAACCGGGTCAGGCCAAGATAATTTCAGAGGGAGAGGAGGTAGCTGAGATTAAGAAAGGAGAAGATCAGAGGAACTTCAAACTTATCACTAAGGATGGTGCTGAATGGACTCTTACCAGGAATTTACATGGTGAGTTTCGTCCTTTCTCAATTTCTGTATTGGACCAAAACAAACACAAGGAGGAGGCCGATAGAGAAGTGTTAACTATTAGAGAACATCTCTTTAAACATAGGGGAAAATTCTATATGCTTACAAATCATCCTGAAGGAAAACACTGGAATGAGTATCTTAGCGGTCCAAGGTATATTAGTAGGTTAGATAACTTTCCATACTCTGATCTGGCAGAACTAGATCATCATATAAGACACAGGCTCAGGAGATATAGAGGAGTACAAGTAGGTGAGGCATCAGGCCTTGGAATACACGGTCATCATGTCAAGGTTGACAAGGAGTTAGAAGACATTGGACTATTGCTTGCTGCTAGTTCTTATCTATTATATTCCACAGCATGATTTGTCTTGTATTTTTGTATTTGGATAATAGATGCTATGTGTTTCACATTGCCTTTACAAGTTATATTCTTTTTTGCTGTGGTGACAGCATTATGATAAACGAATATAATAAGTATGCAATAGCCGATCATTGGATCTAATGAAGGTGGAACCAAACCGTGTTGGCCAGTTTCCTTTCCGCAAGACAAATCCGGAAGAAAGAAAGAACAATTTCTCTGAAGTACAGCAGCCATATACTGAAGACGAAGTCATGAGAGAGGCCGATCGCTGCCTTCTATGCGGAACCCCTGTATGCATAGATGCTTGTCCTGTTCTTTTGGATGTTAGGGGTATGAATGAGGCTGTTGCAAGAGGCGATTTCAAGAAAGCGCATGAACGCATAAGGGAAACAAATCCACTTCTTGGCGTAACTGCCAGATGTTGCCCTCAGCTGCAGGGCCTGTGTGAAGATGCTTGTGTGCTGCGTTGGAGTGGTCAGCCTATTGGAATTGGACTTATTCAAAGATATGTTGCAGACTGGGAACGTAGGCAACAGCAGCAACAACAACAAAAGCAATCAGATCCTTCAACTTCACCTGATACAGGGAAAAAAGTAGCTGTGATTGGTGCTGGGCCTGGGGGTCTAGCAGCAGCGGAGCTTCTCAGACGATATGGCCATCATGTGACTATATACGAGGAATTATCTACGCCGGGTGGAACTGCTTGGTATGGAATTCCAGACTACCATCTTCCAAAGGATGTATTGCTTTATGAAGTTGAGAGAATTAAAGGAATGGGTATTGAGATAAAAACTGGTCTTAAAGTTGGTAAAGACATCACACTATCTGAATTGACGTATGGAAATGATGCGGTCCTTATTGCCACAGGCTCAAAAGATACTGTTAAACTCGACACTCCAGGAATTGATCTCAAGGGGATCTACGATGGATATCAATTCCTGGAAACCGTATTCGTTAACGGTGTCGAGAACTATATGAAGAATAATCCAAACAAATACCATCTAGGAAAAGAAGTCATTGTGATTGGTGGAGGAGACACAGCACTTGACTGTGCCAGAACTGCATTGAGATTGACCAAAGGAAACATCACCATAGTATACAGGAGAACTGAAAATGACATGCCAGCCGACCCTATAATGTTAGAGGAAGCAAAGGAAGAAGGGATAAAGTTCAGATTTCTAGCAGAGCCCCAATCTTATGAAGGCACCGATGGGCAGGTTGTAAGAGCTGTTATGAACTCAATGCAGCTTGGTGTACCAGATCACACGGGAAGAAAGAGTCCGGAACCTATTCCAAACAAACAGTTTAACATGGAATGCTCAAGTGTTTTGCTAGCTATTGGAAGAGAACCAAATTCATTTCTTCAAAAGAAGGCAGGCATAAAGACAGGCAAGAAAAATTCAATAGAAATTAATGATCAGTACAAAACCTCAATGAGAGGAGTCTTTGCTGCAGGAGATGTGACAACAGGAGAGACTCTTGTTGTGAAGGCAATGAGTTCCGGAAGGGAAGCAGCCCAGAGAGTACATGAATATCTGATGAATTTAGAGGAAAACCACATGTCTTTTTACGAGACATACTACACGCAAAACTTGTATGACAGAATGCTTGAAGGAGGCGAGACAGGACCACCTCCGGAGTAAACTCCATCATAGCCATGGCAACAATTGCAGCTTGGTTGTAATCCACATCTCAAGGGCTCTGAAACATTAGCATACCGTATAAGTTAGCCAACACATAGAGTTGAAGAGATACAAATCAAAGACTTGAAGTAAACAGTAACTTTAGATACTATAACAGAGAGGAGAAAAACAGACAACAACCTTCTTCTACTGGTTAACGAATAAATCACCACGAGTACGGAATCTTATTGAAAAACATATTTTATTTATAATTATTCTAAAAATTATAACGGTCAGCTTATATCCAACATATACAATATTATATCTGCATACATATATGATGGGATTCTTACATCGTTCAAAAAACCAATGCAAGCTATGTCATGAGAGATTCGATAAACATCAAGATCTCATACAACATGCAAGGAAAGTACATCACCAGTCTGTTATAAGATGCCGCAATTGTGGAATGGAATTCTTGCACGAAGAGGATAGATTACATCATGTGCAAGAGGAAAAAGAGAAGGAGGCTGACCGGCGTAGACATAGATAGAACAAAAGAACCATACTTACAATTATCTCTCAAGCTATTGTTATTCTTGAAGAAGCCATAGTTATGTATTGCAAATTAGAATCAAATTATTATTATGCATTGCACAAATCCAAACATCCATATCATGAACCAAATTGAAGTCACCAAGAAAATTTATATCAGTGTTTGACGGCAACAAGTGCCCACAAGACGGTCAAACAAGAATCAGGAGCACTCAGGACAAAGAAATTGAGGACATTTAAATCTGATCGCATATGTAATAACGTGACTATATCAAAAAATGATTCGTTTTAATGATTACTATTACTACTTGAAGACTATTAGATGGATTCTAAATAATTCCTTAGCCGAAACTAGTTTTCTATCATCATCCGACAGCTCATCTGACATACAAAAAGAAAGAAAAAATCTTGATGAAGAAAAGATAAAATCTGCAATAGACCTAGACCTAGAAAAGTGGTCAGAATATAAAGTCAAAAGGTTGGCCGAAGAAGTAAGGATGGATTAATAATCGATAAAGTCTGACGGCGCTGCAATAAAAGTAATTAATATAGATGACAGTTTCATTGGTGATATACATTATAAGTTCTCAATGTTCCTACAGGGAGAGTTGCAAGTGCAGATCGAGCCATCTAACAAGATATAATTTGTTAATCGTTTGTCGCTTCACATATGTTTTCTTTTATTTTCATTCCTTGGGGATTCATCGTTATTTTACTTAACGTCACAATATGTTCAGAATGTTATACAGGATGCAAATTATCTATAGGATTTTTAGAAACTATCAAAACCACCGCCATCATCGAATCCGTCATAACCAACGTTATCGTAATCAGGTCCACTAGTGTTGCTATCTCCTTCTCCAGATGCTCCACTCTGGTCGGTTACGGGGTGGGCTCCATCAGCATTAGTGCCAATATCTTGATAACCAGCGTCGCCTCCTATTAATGCACTTTCCATTGGATTCATGCCTATTCCCATAAAAGACATCATGGATGTAAAAAGCATCATATCCATAATGCCAGAGAATAACATCATTGGTATCCACATTCTATTAGATTCCATATAGCTTTGCAGCCTAGTGCCATCGCCATTGTTGTAAGATTGCTGCATTTGTTGTTTCTCTTGTTCCAATTCTTGTTTCTTTGCATTCAGAAGTTTGATACCTATCTGAGTAATACCTGTTTCTATCTTTTTCTTTCCAAACATGAATCCCTTCTTTTCAATTTTAACTATCAATCTCTGCGTCAGCAAGTCATTTATAACTAATTCAACTTCGTCCTTTTTCAATTTAGTAACTTTGGTTATCTTATCCAGGTTATTGATACCTCTTGATACTGCATCAAGTACCATAAAATGATTAGGGCTTTCATTGAATTTAATATCGGTAGGAGTTGACATAGTGTATATTACCAATATATACAGCATCCCATCAATAAATCTTTTATTGGAACTTAGCAACGTCATTTTCCTATTATTATATTGACAAAAGTACATAACAGACAACTAACAATATGTGACTTTTTCTTTGAATCGATTTCTTGTCAAATAATCCAATTGAATAAATGTTTCTTCAATCATTATCCATTTTTTTAATAGATCTGGCTTCTCATTTTGGATTCATACTTCATTAGATATTTAATCCTCCTAGTTGAAATTTGAATGTGCTGTTGTATAACAGGACCATGTACAATAAAGATTCCGCCCCGTATGGAGAATTTTAAAGCTTTTCTTTTTTGGAAGTTCAGGGCTGATTTATTATCTCCGGAGTACCAGGGATATTGTAATATGGCTGACAATATGCTGATGTTCTGATGCTGAGCAGCAGTATTTCCTGCAAAGCCAACAGCAGCCAGAAATAGGCTGCTAAACTTATAAATATGATTTTCGCACCCAGTGAAAGAACATGTTAACAGTATCATGTAGAGATGTAGGAATGAACTGTGACTATGTATGCAAAGGTGAGACAGAAGAAGAAATTATGAAAAATGCAGAACAACATGCTGTACAAGATCATCATTATAAGTTGGAAGAGATAATGACTCCAGAACTGCAGGAGAAAATTAAATCACATATTAAAAGATCCTAGATAATGATATCACGAGTAAAACTCGTACTAGTGCCGCTTCCAGATACTTCCTGACTGCTATTTTGTTTAGATAACCATTCCTCTATTCTTTTTGGTTTGCATATAAGGAAGTTAAAATCAGAACATACCGGTTACCGTGTCCTTACAATATCCTGTTGTTTTACCTAATCACTATCAATGGGATAATCAGTATACTATAAATCAAGGCCTCGCTACCAAATTGGCAAACTGATTAATGTCGGTACGATAAAAATAATTTTAGTTGCAAGAGTTATGTAGTAGATGTGGAGAGGAAATGGACAAGATGTATTCATGCGAGCATACAAGCGAGATGAAGATGTGTACAGAATGCTATCAGGAGGTTCACTGGCTTTTAAACAATATCAAAGAAGATAAGTAGATACATAGCCAAAAAACTTTGGCCGTTATGATTCTATCACTTACATGAATTTTATTTTATAATCATAATTATAGGATAGTATACTGCTTTGAGTTATTAAAATAAGTTAGCTATTCTTTTGATTTAGCAATGTAATAAGCATGGTAAACATAGAGACCTTCTAGAGGAAAACCGTCCAGAGTGTAGTCATTTGGTCTGCATAATCCAACTGTTGTATACTAATTCTTCCATCTTACATTTTCAAGTTTTAAATTTCAATCAGAAATAGGAATGGGTTTGGTCATATTTTCATATTTGTCGAATAATGCATGAGCAAATCGATGGTTAAGAAATAAAATAAACAATCCTTCTGTCATCATATTTTCAATTGCGACACTAACCTCTTCCTTTTTTATAATGTTAAAATAAGATAAAGAATCAGTTACAAGCATTGCACTTGTAAGATCGTAATTATCCTTAATGTCAAATACGATTGATTCAATAAATCCAAAAAAACTCAGTTCATATTGTTTGATCTTGGATTTGAAAATGCTTAAAATTGTTTGATGGATTTCTTCATCTTCCCAATTTATCGTCCTAGATGCTACAATTGGCGATATAAAAGATCGGGTTCCTTGATTGAATGTTTTATTGTACTCTGTATTTGAGTAGCCATTTAGCTTGAAGAACTCTTCCGTTCCTCTTAATAACTGATCGTCAGTTAACCAATTATCATTCCTATTTTCATTCATCCTAGCAAAATAAGATCTAGGGTTCATCATTCGTATCTTGGACAAATTGATAATCTAGATTATTTTTTGATTGTCCTTGCTAATAAACTCATGTTCAACTAATTGAGTCGAACATCGAGCATAGGGCTTAAAAGATCCTAATGTTCATAAGTCTATCAATGATTTCTGAATTTGACTCTTTTTTTAGGATTCATTGAAGATCATTTTGTTATTATTGTATACAACAAGAATACTTATATTACTTCGGCATGAGAATCTTATTGAACAAGATAAATCAAGGTCTAGTTAACGATAATGGACTGTCAAGAAGAACGGTTCTCAGTATTATGTATTTGATGATGAGAAAATGAGGTTATGGAAGACGAGGGACATCTTTATGACAGACTTATATAGATATAAATGGTAATAAAGCAGCAATATAACTATAAAGATAACTTTATTTTGTGATGCAAGCACAACAATATAATCAAGCGGTAATATTCCAATGGTCGAATTTGAAAAATAAAGAGGTTCTTCTGGGTTCTTAATTTTAGTATCCAGCTGAAGCTGAAGCTGAAGCTGAATTACCACCACTTGTTGATGCTGAAGCTGAAGCTGAAGTGGATATTTGTCCTCTAATCTCACCTTTAGGATTTTGCTCTGTATGGACATTGGCATATGCTGTGCCATCGTTTATGAGCCGGATTAGATCAGATATCGTTTTTCCCTTGAGTGGTCCTTCAAGATTAGCAGAAGTAATTGTGCCTTGTGATAATAGTCCATTCATTGTGCCAGTTGTGGATGCTGACTTGAATAAAGTGACAACTATAGGTCCATTCTTACCGATGTCGCCACTATGAATATGGGCCATTGTAACTCCCTTTATGTTTGCAACTTGAATTTTATAAACAACGGAACTTCCGTCAGTACTTGATACAAACGTAGCAGTACCAGTTGCTTTGGTATTCTTTGGAGGCACTTCCTCATTACCCGTCATTGTTGCTGTGAATGCTTGTTGATGTGCTGCTGATTTTCCTGCTCCTGTTGTAGCGGTCGCAGACACAGCAGCTAAGGTTGGTTGAGGCCTGATTGTTGCCAGGGTTGCAAATATTAATGCTGTTGCAACAAAGGCAATGATAAGTGTCAATCTATTTATATTCATAGAAGGATGTGTTGATGAGTCCCTTATAAGGATTGATGGGTTGGAGGAATTTTTGTCTTCCTAATTTCTACAAATAGAATTATTGGAAAAAAATGCCCTGTAACTTCTAAAATATAATCGACCAATTTTTCTCGGTCTTCAGATATTTATTATAAGAGAAGAATCCTGAGGTATATCATAAACATTATTTTGAAGTTCCGTTATATGCCGATGTGTATTCACATATTATCTTTTGTTATCTTTAGATAATATCGTAGAAGTTGAGGATGTTAGTGATACTTCGTTTCTAAATTATAGTATCCTTAAAGAAGTATATAACGCGTTTCATTAACTAACATTGTTAACTCAAAATATCTCGTTATGAAGCACATTGTGCGCTATTTACCTATTTTTCTGAATTCGATCTACTTATTCTGGCTGTCAAAATGGTCAGCGTGCATGCTGTGTATCATAAT
>DATDNG010000535.1:0-2475 GCA_036518375.1 Nitrososphaeraceae archaeon
TATAATATTACTTGTGACATGATTGGTGTTTCATTAGAGGGATAGCAAACTTCATGTCTCACATACATTACTACCACTACTAATCAAAATATTTCAAAATTCAAACTATACGATGCACCAATATCAATCTATTTTTTCTTATCATGTAATCGGATTCTCAAGTATTGATATCTATTCAGAACTAACTTATTATTTATATTCCCTATCAGCAGTTGTTATCTTAAGTTAGGAGATAGTTACTTAAGCAACAAACATATTTCTTATTTATGTTCGTAGCTTTTTATATTTTTATGACAACTATGACATAAGTGAATTCCATTATCCAAGATAGAAGTAAAGATACAAAGTTACGACCCCTATAACCGCAGCGATGAAGTATGTAGGGATAGGAAAACGAATGTCAGAGGATGTTGACACAAGTTCAACGAAAAACAATACCATTTTCCTAGCATGGTATTACAACGCTAAGATACTGGGATTTGATAGACACATGTGTTATTGTTAATGAGTTAATCATTGCTTACATCGAACGCTATGAATGAACCATTCATTGAACGTATCGCAGTCCTGCGAATTCCAAGCATTATCGAGTTTTCATCAACTATATTTTGCTCTTGGACGATCATTTTTTAGTATACAGTAGTATACAGTATTAAAAGTGAAAAAGAGGAGATATATAGTAGGGTTGGAGCTTTGCTATCATGGCAAATACTAATGGTACTATAACAACTAACTTTGGTGATATCAAAATAGAATTCTATCCAGAAGATGCACCAAAGACGGTTGAGAATTTCAGAGAATTAGCAAAAAGGGGTTTTTACAATGGTTTGATATTCCATAGAATCGTACCGGGGTTTGTAATACAAGGAGGAGATCCTAACACAAGAAATGTTAATAATAAAAGCAAATGGGGAACTGGTGGACCAGGATGGAATATAAAAGCAGAATTCAATCAAAATAACCACTCTCGTGGAGCATTGTCTATGGCAAGGTCACAGGATCCAGATAGTGCAGGTTCACAATTCTTTATAGTCTTGAAAGACTCAAACTTCCTAGATGGTCAATACACAGTATTTGGAAGAGTAACAGATGGTATGAATAATGTAGTTGATAAAATTGCATCCTTAAAAACTGATTCTGCTGATGCGCCCATAGACACTGAACAAGCGAAGATGACAAACGTTACTGTCAGCGACTAGATTTGTCATTATATCTATATAATCAAATCGTCATCTGGTGAAGGGAACATGTTGTTAAAAATAATAACCACTGCCTTTAATCATATGAACAAACAATCAGCAATCAAAGTTTTCAGGCAATGTATATAAAAAGTTCTTAAGTTTGTGGAAAGAATAGAAAAGGATTAGAGCTCAAAGGCATAATGAGCTTTTCAGGCTACTTACAAGTATGATGTAGGAGATGATGATGATGAACGAATTTTAGGAGTAGTATTTGGCGTCATTAGCTGCTGAATTAGGATGACAGTTATAGCCAAATACAAAGTAACTATTATTGAGGATTATGGGTCAATAGAACATACCATCCGAGCCGTCCTGTATTCTATAAACTAAACCTATTTCTTCGGCATTGGTAGATCAACTGAAAATCTATAAGCATTCATAGAATTCTATACCTTAGCAACACACTTAATCTCGATCATAAGATCAGGGAATGCAAGACGCTGAACTTGTACAATGGTACTTGCAACAACGGGGACACCAAAAAATACGTCCTCTCTGCATTTTACTGCTGCAGCAAAGGCTGTTTTCATATCTGTCACAAACAATGTCTCATCGACTATGTTATCCATAGTTGCCCCATACTGTGCGAGCACCTTCCGGATGTTGGTGTATGCTTGGCGCATCTGAGCTTCCATGTCTCCTGGACTAACAATATTGCCACTATCGTCATGACTCACTTGACCTGATACATATATAGTGTCTCGAACTTTCACTGCCTGGGAATAACCATATTCTTTCTCCCAAGACATACCAAGACTAGATGTCTCTTTGTTGATTGTCAAAATATGTCCTCCTTATGTTAACCGCGAAACTTCCTATTGCACAAGCTAACTGGCACTAATGGCACTAATGAGTTGTATGTCATGCTATGGATATCAAGTTCTAGGCCTAAATGCAAGCACATATGCGACTTTTTATCAACTAATGAATAATAAACATATCTGGAAAAGCAAAAGGTTTCAAGGCCATATGGAATTGGATAGCATCGCTACTTGCTAGATCTCTCCTTTGTAGATCCAAAACCTGTGATCTGAACGACTTGCCCATAGAGGTCGTAAGCAAGGTTAATTCAGTTAGAAGGAATGATAATAATGAGTTAGCTAGTGATCTTCTTAGCCCTTTATCAATCCAATAGATTTTGTCAGTTTCAACCTGAAGTAATTATCACTTTTTTGCGTTTCTTTTTTATTATCGCATTCATTACTTATGTTGTTGACTAGTCTAATTTTTTAAT
>DATDNG010000536.1:0-3987 GCA_036518375.1 Nitrososphaeraceae archaeon
TCATCACTCTCGGTAGATCAAAGAATAGAAGATGTATTTTATGATAAAGATTTGCCTGCGGCCGAAGGAGTAGTCAGTCTTTATCAAGATGGAGTAGAAGTCAGTAGAATCTACCGAATTCTTAGCATAGGAATGGTAGGATTACAAAAAAACAGAAGATTAGTTCCTACAAGGTGGAGTATTTCAGCAACAGATGATATTATATCGACTAGTTTGATAAAAAAGATACAGACATTTCCAACAAATGATTTTAAGGTTTATAAACATATTCATTTAGGCAATTATTATTCAGTAATTTTGATTCCAGACGATGTATGGAGCTTTGAAATGCAAGAGGCATGGTTTGACACTAAAGGAAATTTAGGACTTGGAATAGATTTTGAAAATGCTAACGGTTTAGATCACTATCCTTCCATAGCAGGTGCATACTTTGCTGCAAAGTTAGGTGTTGCTGAGCATCTTTTCAAAAGAAGATATAAAGCAGCGGCATTGATTCTGAGAGAGATTCATCCTGAGTATGTTATGCCAATAGGAGTATGGCAGATAAGAGAGGGAATAAGGAAAGCACTCGAAGGAGAAGGAGACCAATTTGACAATTTCCAGAGCGCGTTATCGTTTGCATGTGTTAATCTATCCGTATCTCAAAGTGAGTGGATTAGAAATAGTAAAATCTACAAGAATATGAGTGAACAAATGAGAATAACAGACTTCTCAAAATCACAATTTTGAATTAGTATAAGGATACAGTTGAAAAATGCCTTAAGATCCTTTTTTGTCTGGGTCTTGAGTAAAAAGTCGATGCCAACGTGTTCTGGGATTATTCTCTATTGAATATATAGAATTGATAACTCCGATTATTATTAGCTACTTATAAGCTCATGATTTAAATTGTCTCAGTAATGCAAAAAACACTTCTAAATGTTTTGTTCGAATAACTTGTTGTCGCATTGATAGAAAGATTCTATCTATATCTCGAAAATGTTTAAATTCTGTTCTAGCTAGGCTAGAATAACGCCACTGCCTTGAAGCAAGTTCATATAATCTAAACTTCTAAAATATCCTCTAATGTTTGTTCTTTTCCGCTTCGACGATGACCGCACAACTGCTCTGTGCATACAGCAAATCCTACATGAGCACAGTCATCTTCCTTGCAATACCTACAAAACGGAACGCCTTTGCTTATTTTAACATCTATCTCCGCACAACGTTTTGTATCATATAATATGGTATGATCATCATTAACAAATCTCAGCAACACTATTGGATTATCCTTAAAAGATAGTGATTTTTGTCTTGAGAATTGAGCCAATGCATAAAAGCAAACGTGCCCTCATCTAAAGTTTCGCATTCATTGAACTTGTTCTCACAATTATATTTGCTATTTATGTCATAGCCACCATGTGAGCGTTCGATGTTGTTATTGTATTCCATATGGATTGGCGCTCTTGAGTTCTACTTAGTTATGAGATCATAAGGATATTAATGTTGTTAGGAAGAATCTTCTGACCTTTTCTATTGTCTAAGATAACTTTTGAAACATCTAATATCATACGGGAATATCATTGGCTTTCTTTAATCGGCTCGGTTCTTCTATATATGTCCATATGACTTTGCATTACCATAAGGTGGGTATGATATTACATGACCATAGATTTACCTGAACGTTACAGCAGTTGGTCGACTGCAACAAGGTACATACAAGACACCTTCTAATAGTAATAAAAATACAATACAACAAAAGAATCAAAGGAAGAATGCAGCTCGCATGGTGATCAACACTTAAATCATCTTGTTATGAATAACATAATGTTTGTAGCAACAAATCTGAACTGCTGTTTTTTATAACTTTATAATAGGATTCATCATATTATGTACATGTTTGGTATTGTTTGGATTGCTATGTGGCTTAGGTATTAGAGGCGGGCTTGTATTAGGTATAGCAGCGGCTGAGATATTAACGTCATATTGGAATTCAAGATATACGCCATCACATCCTCCAAAGGTATATGCTTTCAATAGAAGAATACATCATGGAGAGATAGGCGCGTTGCTGGCGTTATCTTCTTTACTCTTAAGGAGAACTACTCCAGTTGCAAGTATAGCTGCAATTGTCACAGGTATTGGACTTGGACTTGTTAATGACGATCGTGCAGATATCATGGAATGGTTCAGGCTGAAGAAGAAAGAAATGGAAAGAGATCAAGATAAACAAAACGAAGAAAAGGCAGTACAAAAACAACAGGAAGCGGCAAAACAACGTCCCCATGACGTAGAAGAAAAGCAAATGGGTATTTGTAAAGAAACTGATCCTTCCAAAAAGATCCCGGAAAAGTTTAATCTAGAGCACATGCGAATACAAATACGCAATCTAATAAACATACAATCACAATCACTTGAAGAAATTGATTTGCAGATTAGAAGATCACAAAAACAATTCCTTTGATGTGTACCGACAAAGCATTTTACGATACACAACATAAATTTATAAGACCAGTTCAAAAATTCGAATCAATTTAAGGATTGTAAATTAAGCTGCTTCTTCATAAATAAAGGAGAATGTAATTTGGTTTGTTATACTTTGATTACTCTATTACGTTAAGGTTGCTATAATAATTTGTTGACATTTTTTTCTATCAGGTTTTATAATCACTAATTGCTTTCCACCAATTCTGCACGTTCCATGAATTTTATCTTCTTTTACAACCTCAAAATTTGTCTTCACCTTTTTGTTAAATATCTCATTTGATCACAAATCACACTTTCAGATTCCTTATAACGTCAAGTGTTTTCTTTATAGATGCTCCATAGTTATTTCGTATATATTCTAAGCCTCTGCGATGATCCTCTTCCGTGAATGCGTTTACTCCATCTTTTGGTATTATTATTTTGTACCCTCTAATAAATGCGCCATACACAGTATGTTTAACACAAATATGAGTGTGAATACCTGTAATGACTAGTGTATTGGCACCTTTTCCGTTATATGTGGATTTAAGCAATGCTTCCAAATCTGTTCCATCGAATGAGCCGTATGTCCTCTTAGAAATTATATGATCATCTGAGGAAGGTTCTAACTCCTTTATTACTTTGGCTCCGTCTGTTCCTTTCATTGCATGATATCCCCATAGTTTAAGTTCTGGATCATTGACAAGATGTTCATCATTACAATAGAAAACGGGTATTTTGTTCTTTTTTGCATTATTAAGTAGTAGGCGAATTTGAGGAATTATAAAACTGGCTCTCTTAGACCTTAGGCTGCCATGTATAAAGTCATTTAGCATATCGTTTACCAAAACAGCATACCTTGGTGGTGGTTCTTCCTTTTGTACTTGATTGGTTATATCATCAGAACCATTAATCATCGTCATTATTAAATTATGACAAAAAGGGGAATCAGAAGGAATTGGTATCTTTTTAAGAGATTTCTTATGTATGTATTCTTAGTCGGTCATCAAATGCCCGGGGATTATCTGTTTTGAAGTTATTTGCAGATGTTTATGGATATGTATGTAGAAGAACCGTCTAGATAACCGGTTGCCTGGCCATGATCATCAATACCCCTAACAACATAAGATGTACGCAAGCAAGGTTTGTTATTATTTATACTCTATAAGATCAAAAGATATTATATGCGTCTTTTTAGATAATGATTACAACATTCTTATACACATCTTTTCGTTTAGCATTTTATCAGATAAGAAGCAAACTATGAGGCGTGACGTTCTAGATGAGAATCTAGGCTTTACATTACCCTGGTTTGATTTGGCGCATCGTAGCTTCTAATTTCTCACTATATATCACTGGAAACACCTCTGGCACAAAATCTAAATCTTTGAATTTAGGAGGAAGAAGGTTTGCCTGTTGACAGTGATACCTCTGAATCTCTTTTACTGATGGCATTTTGCATAAAATCTTTCCCTTATCGAGAAATTTTCTTAGTAAAGGAACATGCATATGACCAGATATCTTTTTTTCGTCTTCTAATGC
>DATDNG010000537.1:0-3188 GCA_036518375.1 Nitrososphaeraceae archaeon
ATATGGTGCATTGCTTGGCTTTATCTCTGGAAGAATGACTGAGATGGGTGTATTTCTAAAGACAAATAAGATAATGCAATAGTAGCAAGTGATTTATTTTACTTGTGTATTTTTAATGAATACTAGATGTTAGCACCAGGACTCCAACGTACCACTAATTTGATATATTTGTCACGAGACTTCCAATAATGAGTATCCTCTGATTCGCTATGGTATATATTAGAAATAAGAAAGTAAAAGGAATTGATTACGCTTACCTAGTTCAAAGTGTATGGGATCCTAAAAGGAATATATCGAGGCAACACACCATAAAATATCTAGGTAAAGCATCACAGATAACAATTGAGGACATACCAGAAGAATATAGAAATGATACAAAAATTCTAGCCTTCATATCGGCATTTAGTTCTTATCAAGAGGAAAGAAAGGAACTCATCTCTAAGATTCAAGAAGAAATGTTTGCACTGCTAAGTGATTGTAATGTCAAAGGTTTGGTAGACATATATGAAAAATATTCCAGACTGTTTGGTCTGACTGAATTTTACGATAAACTCCTAAAACCAGTAATGTATAGAATTGGCGACTTGTGGCAGAAAGGCCAGTTAGATGTTGCGACCGAGCATGCAAGCACTAATACTGCAATTGGCCTTATTAAAATAATAAATGAACGGATAACTGCAAGGACTAGGCCTCAGGAATCATCTTCGCAGTACAAGGCTGTAATTTGTACTCCTGATGGTGAATTGCATGGTTTGGCTTGTAACATGATAGAATCACTTCTCTTAAACAATGGATTTAAGGTATATAATATTTCAACTTCTATACCTACAGATGAAGGTCTACAATATATACATGATGTGCGACCAGATATCGTTTTTATTTCTGTAACTCTTTCAGAAAACATCAGGTCAGCTCAAAGACTTGTTCAACAGATTCAATCAAAGTATAATAATAAATTACCCATCGTAGTTGGAGGATCTGCATTTAATAATAAGAATCATTATCTTAATAGCACAAGTGGCACCTTTCTTATGAAGGAGGCATCGTTTGATGACATCATGAAGTTGGTCAAGGTATCAATAAAATAATACACATATAATCCCCACAATCAGTTTGCTCCCACAAGTATCACACACATCACAATGCTGCGGACAATATGTTGCCTGTACATTATCACTTCCTACATGATTAAATCAGGTCTTATTATTACCTGATAGTAATTATGTGCATGGGAATAACCAACAACAAATAGGCTTGACAGGAATGTTAATGAAATATATGTAAAAAAATGATATTTCTGAAGTTAGAAAGTCCAACTTTTCAAGTGACCAAACAAATGATGATGGAGGAACTAATTCTATTTACCAAATCTCTTTTTTGAATTGTTGACGGTTCTTGTAGTCGCATAAGTAATAAAGTTAAGTGGCATTGAAATTTGAGACTCATAAGTATTTCATTTAATTTCCAAACCTTATCTATTTCTCCTTGGAATTCATTTCCCTGACAAACTATGAATATCACAGAAACTCAGATTCTCAGAGAAGTATAAAAATCAATTATCGAGTCCCTTGGCCTGCAATTTTTAAGGTATTTCTAAGATGAAAGTATTAAGCACATGCTTCCTCGAATTTCTATGATGAAAATTTTATTTTAACATGTGGCAAGGAGAATAATGGTCTAAAGGAATGTATCCCTGGTTTTTAAGAAAAAAGGAAAAGGTCTAAAGGTCAAACCCATGATAGGACTATATGCTATGTCATAACATATTTGCTGACTCATAGCTAGATAAAATTATACGCCAATACAATAGTTCCGAGTACCACACCGTATACTATATGCCCACCCAAACTTGCAAGTGCCGGCATATGACCTAAAGGATGATTGAATGGAGATAACCCCGTAATTGGTTTATGTATTGGTACTAAGGTAATAATCCAAAGCACAAAACCATATAGTGTTCCCAATAAAAGTAATGATGCGAAACTATCGATAAAACCTGTGAAAATGAAAGCAACAATAAATGGAAAAGCTATTCCTGCAAGAATACCATTTATGAAGTGGAAGAAAAATATTCCTTTGAAGTTAATATTATTGCTTTCATTTGGAAGTTTAAACAATCGCCTTGTTATGACTTGATTTTCATGCCATTCAAACACACCCAGCAAACCCCAGCGATTCCATGATGGGATCTCAGTTAAGGTCATTAAGGTCGTTGACACTGCGCCACCCAAAAAACCAACCACCAAATATGATAACGCAGCAATATCAGATAACACTTTATATCATATATCTCCTAGCTCAATACTGTTTTAGTTTCCTAGCTAAGCTACATAATAGATCTAAACCTTTATCTTTTATAAGATAGACTTGCTTTTGTCCATTATATGAAACAAGATCATAGTCAATTAAGTAAAACAAATATCTCTTCAATAATGTAGGTGACGAAAAGGTCATCAACTGCATTAAATCATCAAATGTGAATTCTCCAGCACATAATAATAAAATATACTCTACAATATCTTCTCCTGTCCATTCCATAGTGTTTAGGCTTGCTTTGTCATTTACAGCCATTTTTGCTCAAATTTGTGTTCTATGGTATTAAAGAGTTGTCCATTATGTGGTGCAGTTAGGCACCATAATAAGCTCAATGCTATATTTTTTGAAAGAATGTCGTGTTAGGCATGAGTAACACATAACACAGTAACAATTTATTAACTTGATCATAAGCAATTGTTATAGTTAATTGGTCACTTTTTGTTAAAAAATGCAAAATAACTTCTGAGGTGTTATCTCCTGTTACATTTACCATTTCAGACCGTTGTACACTTTTACATATTCCATAGTTTTGATACCTTTTATTAAATAATATAACTCCTAGGAGTCGTTGTAAATAACATGGGGCTAAATACTTTTATTTAATGCCGTCATTGTGACTGGTATCCTAATTTTTGCTATTTGAAGTAACAACAATTTCTATGTGTACGGTATAAATCCAAGTACGAAAGATGATGGTGGAATTTTAGCCGGATTGAGTGATGGTAAGGTACAAGGATTTATAGATGCAAAGAAGGCTATTGACAACAATCAATGTGGACTTGAGCATTCAAACTTATATTGCGCAGGGTATAAAATTGGGTTATAGGTTAACCTTAAGACCATATTTATGAAATACTCTGATAAGTTTTGTA
>DATDNG010000538.1:0-2021 GCA_036518375.1 Nitrososphaeraceae archaeon
GGTATCATAAACAACCCACTTACTTACGAGCCAATCAGTCCAGAACTAGTCGGAAGGAAAAGGTGGCTTCAAGCTGGCAAGCATGCAGGTGCTCATGGTATCAATGCAATGTTAGAAGACTATGGGATCAAAGCTGAGAAAGAACAATTACGAGATATTGTGGAAAAACAAAAAAAACTTGCGGATAAAGGAAAATCTATAACAACTGCAGACCTTTTATCAATAGCTGGTGACGTGATGCATAATAGCAAGTTTGAAGAAAAATTCAAACTATGCGATTGTCATATTATAACGGGAATGAATATCATACCAACCGCTGTAGTTAGACTAAACACTGATGGTAAAGATCTCATTGCATCAGAAATAGGTGTGGGTCCGGTGGATGCAGCATTAAAAGCCATACAAAAGATAGCAGGAGAAATGGCAAATATCAAGATCCGTGAGTATAGATTAGACTCTATCGCTGGAGGATCGGATGCTTTGGCAGAAGTTTCGGTAAAGGTGGAAGACAAAACCGGCAACGTTGTTTCTGCAAGAAATGCAGGAGAAGATGTAGTAGTTGCTTCAGTTCAGGCCATGATGGATGCTATTAACAAAACAATGCTAAGAAAAATCATATACTCTCAGAACTAAGTTATACGTTATTTAAAATGTTATTTTGATTGACACGCTATAACATTGCACTAGTTATTGGCGATGGTATTGGTCCTGAATTAACCACATCAGCAAAAACAATCTTGGAATTAATAAATGATAATTCAAAAACCAAATTCACGATAAAAGAGGTTAATGCAGGTGATGATGCACTTGCCAAATTTGGCAAGGCCCTTCCAGACTTTAGCATAGATTTAATTAAAAAATCCGAAGCATGCTTAAAGGGCCCTGTTGGCGAAAGTGCCGCTGATGTAATTATTGTTTTAAGGCGTTTATTCGATCTATATGCAAATATTAGACCTGCAAAATCCTATCCTAACATTAAGAATTTATCTGATAACGTAGATTTGGTAATAGTACGGGAAAATACCGAAGATGTATATTTAGGCTGGGAATTCAATATTGACGAAAATACAGTCGTTGCTCTCCGGCTGACATCAGAGAAAGCATCAAGAAGAATAGCAGAATATGCGTTCAAAACTGCTATGTTACGGGATAAAAAGAGGAAAGTTGTAGCAGTCCATAAAGCTAATGTCCTGCGCAAAGGGGATGGCCTATTTGCAAAGACATGTAGGTTAACCGCTGAACAATATCCTGACATAGAATATAGCGAACTGTATATTGATGCTTGTGCTATGAACCTAATCAGGAACCCCGAAGATTTTGATATTATTTTGACAACGAATCTTTTTGGAGACATATTGTCTGATGAGGCAGCACAGGTAGTAGGAGGTCTTGGCATGGCACCAGCAGCTAATGTCGGTAATAATTTCGCACTGTTTGAACCAGTTCACGGATCTGCATTTGACATAGCCGGAAAAAACATTGCAAACCCATCGTCAATTTTATTATCTACAAAAATGATGCTTGAATGGCTAGGAGATAAATATAATGACGATGACCTCTTCAACGAGGGCCGACGTATAGAAGATGCTATAAATAGTTTATTTAGCCAAAATAAGAAAACTAAAGATATTGGAGGAAGGCTTTCAACAACGGATTTTACAAAGCTGATCACTATTTCTATGTATTAATGAGGTCGGGGCGTTAGTTTTGCTCTTTTCTGATATTGCCCTTTTTGTAGGCTGAAAGGCATGAAACCAAGAACAATAACCATATCTTTTGTATTCTTTCAGAGGAGATAATCAATTACCTTTTGCCTTGTTTATCGAGTTAACTGATTAGCTGCAAGGAATGGTTGGGTATCGTAGATTTATGATTATGGATATGACTGCTGGTATTTTTTCCAGTTTGATTAACATCATTAAAGAATCTTGCGTGAGCGCTATTCCTTGCTTGCTAGTGCGATCTTACTAGCATAAAGCACTTGATAGAAAGCAGCATCTGTTAAAATTGGAATCAAATAG
>DATDNG010000539.1:0-9711 GCA_036518375.1 Nitrososphaeraceae archaeon
TCCTGCTGTTGTACTAATTGGTGCTAATACTGCTAGAGCTACATTTACTGCTCCTTCAAATCTACCGGTGAATACAACATTGTCATTTACATTAACAGTTACAGATAGCCATCTCAAATCAAGTACTGCAGTACAAAAGGTCACAGTGACACATAGTGTTACTCCTCCTCCACCCCCAGCTACCAATCCATTAAATGGGCCAAGTTCAAAAGGTGTCTTTTTGGGTGCAATGGTTGATCCAAGTGGTCACGAGGGGGTAACCTCACAGCAAATAGATAGATTCGTCAATTTAGCACAGAAAGGAATCGCATTATGCTACTTCTCAAATCATTGGTTTGATTCTAGTGGTCCAAAAATAAAATTCCCTACTGAAATGGCAAATGCATGTAAACAAAAGGGAATAGTACCTGATATTAAAATGATGCCTTGGATTCGTGAGACAGATCAAACAACTGGAAACCTAGCTGATGCTGGTCCATTCACAATGACTAATATCGTTGCGGGAATGCATGATCAAGCACTAACACAGTGGGCAAATGAAGCGAAAGCGTTCAATTATCCAATGCTGGTGACATTTGGTGATGAGGCAAATGGCGATTGGTTTCCATGGAGCGTAGAAGGACCTGCTAAATTTAAGCAGGCTTACCAACATATAGTAACGTTATTTAGAAATGCTGGAGTTACAAATGTAAAGTGGGTATATTCTGCAGATATTACATTTGATGCAAAGAGAATGCATGACTTTTACCCTGGCGACCAATATGTAGATATTCTTTCTGCTAGCGCATACGGAGAAGATCAAAATCCGAAGGGAGCCTTTACTGCATTAAGTCAACACTATAATGAATGGATTGCAACAACTAGTGATCCCAATAAATTATTTGGTGTATTTGAATGGGGACTCGGAGATGCAAATGATTATAAAAATACATTGGCTCAAATCGCAGCAGACAGGTTTCCTAAGGTGAAGTTCGTGAGTGTATGGAACGAAGCATGTCTTGGACCTGGGGGACAGGGATGTCCTATAGATCGTACAACACAATCACTTCTCGCATATCGAAGCGGTATAGCAAATCCAATTTATTTGGGTGCAGGCTTAGATAAGGCTTTGATGGGAACTGCTATTCCTCCACCACTGTCTCTACCTACATGCAATCTAGGGCAACATTGGGATCCTAATTTGCAGAGGTGTATCCCAGATTTGTTACCATTATCACCGTTGTGAACAACGTATCTTTATATGGGCTCAATCTTCTTGAGTGGTACAACGTGGCAAAATTAGCCGTCATCGGAAGTGGTCAATCAGTATCACATTAATCTAGACCCCAGCTCACCTTACTAATTGGTTTTACTTTGACGAATGGAGCCTCACCCTCTTGCCATGGATCCTGTCTAACCCAATCGAATTTGTTTTTGAACATATTGTATAGACGCTTGAATTCTTCACCTTTTTCGATAAATTCAGAACTGCCTTGGACAGATACTGCAGTATTGTCACTAGAAGATTCATAAATGTCGACTAAGAGCCCTATGTTGTTGTTCCTTTCAAGATTTTTGTATTTTTTCGTCTTGTAATCAGTGGCAAAAAAGAAAAAGCCACGGTCGTAGATATACGAAACTGGGACAACATGTGGAACGTCATTATATGATGTTGCTATTCTGCATCCTTCATTTTCCAGAAGAAATTTCTCTTCCTTTTTACTAAAAATCACAAGTTCCTGCTCGACGGCATTATCTAATACCTTATCTTTGGAATTTACTATTTTATCTTCTATCTCTTTTATTCGCTGTCTAGCTGGAATTGAGCTGTTCCAAAAACTATCGAACACATAATGCTGATGGTGCTCTACAATTTCCACGACGTTGCTGTATATAATTTGAGATGCTGGCTTTCCTTCAGTGTGCGAGGTTGCAGGAGCAATGTATTCTGTTTCACTAATGTAGAAATTTCCCTTAATTCCCTTTAAGTGATGAAGATCATCAACCATTTTTATTAATTCTTTACAATAGTCAACATTTTCATCAGTAACATCAGTAATGTATCTTAATTTGACACCTCTACTTTTGGCATCAAGAAACGCTTTCTTTAGTTGTTCAATTCTAATTAGTGATGGTCTTGTAGAATCTATGCAAGCATCAATTTTGACTTTTGCTTTAGAGGTAAATTGTAATACTGTATTTATTACGTTCTCCTCGCCATGTAGTACCTCAGTCCTTACATCAACTATACTCAGAGCCGATCCAGGATTACTAATGAGTCATAACTATAAAATATTAACGGAAGAGACTTAACAATGTAAATACTGATGTATAAAGGGAATTTGAATCATGGATAGTTGCTGCTAAAAAAAGTCGTGCCTTAATGATTCCCTATTTTTTATTTATTGCTATGATATATACAGAGGCAGCATTCTACGGCAATTTCCTGAGAAAGGATAGGAAACATGTGATCTTTATAGCTCTCTTGGCAAATACACTTGATACTTGATTTATAATACAATGCCTTTTTGTTTGTAAAAACAAGGCTTTTACATCTTATCCTTGACTCTTGGCGGGCTGTAAAGTGCCGTGTTGCATCGCTAATTTATATGCTTCAAAGTCTGCATTTATATTATTAAAACAAACGAACAATAAATGAATAGGAATGTCCAAACCACTCCAAGAAGAATATGAGTGGCAAATAACGAACAGAGTTGCAGAAACTCCTGATACGTATACATACTCCTTCAGCCCAACAGCTGATTCCCAACGATTTAAGTTTAACATAGGGCAGTCTGTAACTATAAGCGCACATCTCAGGAGGCCAACAGAGTCTGGAAATATAGATGAGAGTTTGGTGCAGCGCACTTATTCAATAGCCTCATCACCAAGCAGGAATAAACTAGATCTAACGATCAAGGATGAAAAACCGTATGGCTATATCAATCCTACTACTCGAAAGGCTGATGGTTTTGCGGCTTATTTCTTTGAGCAATACACTGTGGGAGATAAGATAAGGGTCAGGATAAATCCAAGTAAAAATCATTTTTTGTGGAAGGTTACTGCTGGGATGGAAAAAGATATTGCCTACTGGTCTGGTGCAAATGGAGCAGAACCTGCCAGGTCATTGATTCAATTAATGGAAGATACTAAGGATCCAAGTGTTAATCTGACACTTTTCTATAGCAATCCTTGTCTGTATGCAGATCAACAAAACAAAACTTTTAAAGTAATTTATTATAAATGGTTGGTAGAAGTAGCAAAGAAAATGGAGAATTTAAAGGTTGTCTTTACTTTTACAAGAGATAGCAAAACATATTTATCTGATCACGAAAGAGTATTCTATAGAAAGGGAAGATTCTTTTCAACACAAAGCGGCGAAAAAGAAAGAACATTGTTGAAATATCATGGAAACAGTGACGCCTCTTTTAATCCAGTATGTGGAAGTAGCGGTTTTATTAACGGTGTTGTCAAGTGGCCAGATGGAAGGATAGAAAGAAAGAGAGGAATAATTCAAGATCTCATGGAAATAGAGGGCGTAAAGCCGGAGAAGATAGATAAGGAACAATACTATCTTCAACTCGTCGGCGCAGAGTAAGAATATACTAACTGCTATTTTAATTGATTGCATTTTACCAGCGAACCGTTTTCTCCATCTCCTGCAAGAAGTAGGATTGCAGTATCCTTGCTCTTTAGATCGAAACCGGTTTAGCTAAAATATTATGCTTATTCTTTAAATCCAACAAAATTAGTAAAAATTGGTCTCAGAGTTTAATAATAAAGCTATAGCGTAGTAGATATATAAGTAATGGATAGCCCATAGTGGATCCGATTGTTGCAGTTAAAATAAGTTTAACCAAAAAGACCTGATAGCTTGTCTATCGTATCCATTATTATATCGAATTGTGCTTGTGTCATTTTGAACTTTAATTTAAGGAAACTTCTGAATCCCTCAATAGGTAATTCATTACCATTCACCTTGTCTATGGCCTGTTTCTTCATTACATCTATAAGAGTATCAAAAGATGTTGATTCAACTAATGCTTTCGGTATGGCAAGTTCTATCCTGTTATCTGGATTGTATAGATACGATTCTTCAGGCTCATTAGCAGATACAAAGAAGATAGTTGAAACGCTTCTAAGAGGAGTGCGGCAGACAATCAATTCACAAATAATGACTCCAATTAGCACAAGTATTAGTGGACTAGAAAAGAACCCTCAACTGATCCAAAAATGCTCAGAAGAAACAATTCGAAACTGCACATCTAAACCAAATAGCATCAATGATCAATGGACCTACCACACAAATTCAGCAAATTTATCAAATGCTGTTGCAATTAGTGTATAAACCATCAGTAAAGGGGTCAGCAGGCGAACAGATATTGGCAGATATGTGGCCACAATACTTCAACAAAGATCTTCTAGAGAGACTGGGAGGAGCTGGCAGGGAAGACTTCTTAGTAACGCCTTATCTTAATAATGGGATCTCCGGCTATGGCGATAGAATCAGCATAGTGAGAAAAAGTGGTAAGCAGACGTACACAGGAGCACACTTTAAAGAAGCAATCCAACATGCAATTGAGAAAGGCGCAACTTACTCAATTATAGTGTATGATACGCAGAAGACGATGTTTGCAAGAGAAAGAGGCGTATTAGTTGCTGTAGTAGACATCCAATCTGGAACTTGGAAAATGGCCAGAGATATTTGAAGTATTGCAAAAGGAGATAAATTCGAAGAGAAGAACTGTAAATGAAATAAATATCAAAGCCATTCAGGAAGTTGCAACAGACATTGGAGCAATAGTCAAATACACGTCCGATATTAGAGGCAAGACTGCCAAGATTCATACTCTGACCGACAAAATAGACGAAGATGTGGATGGATTTAAACTGCTGTAAGCAACTATCAAAATAAACTAAAAGCGGCAGTAGCAGAGATAGAAAATGATGCAGTACACATGACACAACAAGTCAAATCAAATATGCTGGACATGCGATGAAAAGATTATCGAAAATCATGACTTGTCCATCGTAGACGGCAGATCTCCGCTTAATATTTATTCTTTCTCTACAATTTTTTATTGGTTTCAAACAATGGTCTGTTTGCATCATATTCTTCAAGCAATTCTAATGTAGCATCATAATCTTCTAACGCCTCTTCCTTATCATGATATCATTTATAAAAGTCGAAACCCCCGATATTTTGATAGTTTACTCCAAGGTTTCATCAAAAGACAATGATGGCTTGAGACATATGTAAATGACTAGACAAAACTTGGAAATTGGATACCCAAATACATATATGCTGTCAGCAAATGCTTTTTGTAATCCTTTTATGATATATAAGATAGCCTCTGATGGACTATAAGGTATTTGTTGCCAGGCATTAAGGTATTTTCTGGGAGCTTTATTAAGATGTGGATGACAAAATACTAGTAGCCATTATACTGTCTCTCTTCTCTAGTAATAATAATAAAGCTGCAGATCATGAATAAATAATGAATCTTATAATTCTGTTTGATATCGGCAGTCTATAGAAAGTAGTCATAGAAAGTAGTCAAAAGACAGCAAAATTAGAAAATACAACTTGGTTTTCTAAAAGATTGCAATCAGAAACAATGCAGCTACAGGTCAAAGAAAAAATTAAACAACATCGTTATCTTCAAGCCCATTACTAGGAAAATTTGCACCACAAGGCTTAACAGCAGCGTAGTAGATATATAAGTAATGGATAGCGAAGAAGATGAAGGAAACCAAGGACATGCTGATAGTCTTTTAACATTGTCAAATATCCAATACCTCGTAGAAGGATTGGATTCGTTACTGCATACTAATCTGGATGGAGATAAACGCGCAAAGGTTATTAAGTTAAGAGACGAGCTATCTGCATATATTAGCAGCATGTTCGTCTAAGGATCATATCTTAGTCATATCCATTTAAAGGCAATGATGTTCTTTTATTTTCATTCATGATCCATTCAATGACAAAAATTATGTCCAATCTTGTTTTACATACCTTGTTTGAATATTGCCTTCAATTTATGGCGAATCTCTACGGAATAATTGTTCATCTCGATTTCGATTATGATAAGAAAGAACACAATACTTGTTGCATAACAATATCTTGTGACCGGTATATTGGTTGTCAGCCTTTTACTATATCTTATTTTTATTCTCCTCTCTGATCCCTGTATTTAATTCATAAAGTATTAGCTCTTACAACAACTTTAGCCCTTTCACAATTGGGTCAATGCGTTCAGATGGTACTGGGCCTATGCCAATGCAGGTAACAGTGTTCGGTTCTATCTGAGTTTTACCTGCATCATGCACTTTTACTACTGGTAATTTTGCGTTTATTGTATCGATAAAACACTCATTTAATTCATTATAGCTATTTACCTTTAATACAACTTTAATCTGTCCGTTTTCATCTTTCCAGTCCGTTACCCACTTGGGATTATATATACTAGTCTTTTCCATTGCCATGACTGCGGCGTGTGCGACTTGTCCTGCGATCTTACCACATGTCATACCTAAATCTTTACGCACGATAATAACTTGTTTAAGCATTCTAAATGATAATTCGAATGTATTTTCTTTAATTTATAACATGTCTTGAATATTCTAAACCCTAGGTTATAATGAGATTGTTGAAGATATATCGTCTCAATTGCCTATGATGGATGTCAAAAGCTTTCTAAATGACAAATGATTATTACGATGTACCTCCAATGCTAATCCAAAAGGCTATTTTTGATGGCCTTCTATGAAACCATATGGTCTCGTTATCAACTGGATCTAAAAACAAACTATGGTGTGCAAATTTGGCCTCCTAAATTACATTTTTGAACCTGTGTTTACGTTCATTGGCAATGCAAATTGTACGCCGAAGTTTTCATTTAGTATTATTTAATAAAGGCCATGTCGTAACCGCATTGGTTGCCATTTTAGTACTTGATGAACATGGAGAACCTGTGTTAAATCTGCAGCTAATCTCGAAAAGGGCTTTTTGGGAGAGTAATAACAAGGTTTAAGATAGATGGGATGTTCCTCTTAGTATCACTGTAGGTCTGTGGCCATATTAAAAACATAGATAAATATATGTAACGTCATTTACATTTTGTGTTTGGTAAGTTGGAGTTACGTGGTTACCTGCAGTAAGTGTGGGTACATTTCTGCAGAAAAATTATCTGAGGAAAAAGCAAAAGAGCTATTGCATTCTCATATCGGAGGCAAATATAACTGTACTATTATGGATATTGAACTCATGAAAGTAAGATCCTAATCTTTTGTTTTAGATAACCCTACAGCATTATACAGCATTCTGATACATTCGGAGTATGTCCTGTATTTAAATTTAATTTCATTTACTGGAATATCATTTTTTAGCTGATCCTTAAATGTTTCAATATTATATTTCTTAGCAATATCGTCTAATATTGAATTTACGCTGGAATTCTCGTAGGATTCAACAATAAGATTGGCCATAGCCAAGTATAAATGCACTGCCATATTTAACTATAAGTACTTTTCAAAGTTTCTGATAAAAATGTTGTTAAGTGTAAATAACATTTCTAACACACCATTCTCTCCGAAAAAAGAATACAATCTCTTAAATCGAAGATTGGTATATATTTAGCCGTATTGCTTATTGACAGATACGACTCATATTTTAAAAGCAGAGCTGCACTGTCACAATATATATTCGAATTATACAAACAAGTCATCTCGTATTCCTTTTGATTGTGGTGTCACCGTAGAAGAACAGCTGGACAGTGCACTAAAAAAAGGAATTGATGTCCTTTTCGTTACTAATCATAACACACTCAACGGTCATCGCCAGACACTTGAATATCAAGATAATCATGCCCGTTATCATTCTATCAAAATCTATCCAGCAGAGGAGATTACGATAGAAAATAAAGGACACGTACTTGCCTATGGCATAACCGAGGGGATTAAGCCTGGATTGTCGTTAGCTGCCACGCTGGATGAAATAAAAAGACAAAATGGGATTTCCTGTGCAGCTCATCCTTTTGCTGTCTCAAATGGAATACGTGAAAAAGCACGCCTTTGCGATATGACTGAGTCCTTCAACAGCAACAATATAGACATTTTTTCAAATATCATTTCAAACAAATTTTCAGAGTTGAACAAAATGTATACAATTGCAGGAAGCGATTCTCATGTTGCTTCTACCATTGGCAGGTGCATAAATACAATCGAGTCAGAGAACAATATTGATTCGATTGTGGATAATATGCGTAAGGGAAAGTTCAAAATAGAAAAGGCAGAATATGCCACGGAAAATGAACTCTATGAACAGGCTCATTATATCCTCTCTAGCTCAAATGAGTCCCTAACCAATTATATATTACAAAATTACCATCCGGCAGTGCACTATGCTGCGAAATGGGCTTTGAATTCATTTAGCTCAGATCCACATAATAGGTTTTGGAGGGCTTTAGGATCGTTTACTTTTTATCTGACTAAGAGGGCTTCCAAAAAGGTCAATATCAATGGATACAATCCAAAGGTCTTTGAACAAAGATCTTGGAGTAGATTAATTTCCCTTGGACTTACTCCTTAACAGTCCCAGTATACAAGTTTTGTCATATTCCTTTAACATTTTAGATATCTTTCAATTTTCAGAAATTGCAGTGCTTTTAATTGCCTTCCACAAGACGACCAGTATCACTGCACTCATGGACGGTCACCTGTTTTTCCGTTAGGAGCCCTCTTCCATGCAGTTACTATATCTCTTGTATCATGAGGAATAGTGATGTTTGAAAGGAATAAGCCATTTTGTTAAATCAACATACATTTTCTACTGCATTTATTGATTGATTTAGTAGAAGTATATAGGATTATACTCTGATTATATAATTCTATATGCACGATCGATCCAATAGAATTTCCTGACATTTTTGGATTAAGGCAGCATGTACTATTTCGTTCCATTGCTGTTCGCATAGCTTGACAGCCTGCTGCGATATAGCTTTTATTGGAAGCAAACAGACCATAACAATAACTTATTGTGTTGTACCTCAGCACTACAAAAGCATGAATTGTATATTGTAAAAGTGGATGAGTTACTCCGCATCAAGTTTGTGTCAGTAGTTCTGAATTCTTAATAAAAAGACAACTCCTATTTTAGGGCCGCATTATGGAAAAGGATCAACATTCTGTTCTGATGAAGCAGATGTTTTGTTTGAATCATTATTACTGTGTGAATGTAGGATATGATCCTGTAGTTCATCTTTAGTGCGAGCTGTTAATCCACATACCTTGCACGTAGCTTGGTCTGATATATCTGTGACTCTTCCTCTTTGCCCCATGATAACAGTAACATGTAGTCGCTTTATTTATATTTAGTCTATTGAAGTGGCTTTGTAGAAAGCATGCTTTTGATACATCCCGTCAAAGCTTTCTAGAACCTTAATAGACTATGGATATTGAAGGAATCTTGTATACCAGACTGGCATATACAATATATCGGGTTTTAAGAAATTCAAGAATACCACTGTTTCTTCATCTAAAGAGCAATCATGTATTTAGCGTATGGCAGCAAATAGTCTTGCTTACTGTACGACAATACGAAGGTAAGAGTTATAGAATGTTTGTAGATTGGTTAGTTGAAGCGTATTATCTCAGAATGTTTCTTCAGCTGTCACGTATACCTTATTATACTACTCTTCAGAAGTTTTCTTATTGGAGAAGATAATTTCATCG
>DATDNG010000540.1:0-8642 GCA_036518375.1 Nitrososphaeraceae archaeon
AGCATAGCTACCGCGGCTAGTGGCTAATATTAACGCAACCCATATCCGAGACCTTTGACGATAGTTAAGAGAGATGGATTATTATTTTCACCACGTACCAATGAACTAGTTTCGTACACACGACCTATAAAGTACATTAGAAGAAATACCCCCGTTAATCTTTGGAACCAGTAAGATATGCGTTCCCAGCCATATCTCGAGGCTCCTTCTCTATTTTCACGGTTGTTAACCATTTGATTTGAGATTTTCATCAATACTTTCTCTCCATTGGTGCATATCGCGTGAACGTTACGGGGTGCCAGGACATTTTTGGTTCTTGTGTAGTAAGGTAACCTAAAGTATGCTTGAGAAAATTGATGTCGTCTCGGTTCGGATAATCAGTTCTTGCATGAGCGCCCCTTGATTCACAACGGTTAAAAGCACCTGCTAACACTATTTCAGCAATTCTTATCATAGAATCAATCTCCATAACATTTATGAAATTTGTATTGTATTCTTTCGCATGGTCGTCGACATGCTTCCATGACTGCTGTTTTAAGTGTCTTACTTTCTTTAAACCTTCTGCTAAGTCTTTTTCGTTTCTAAATATATGAGCTTTAGCATCCATGGTGTCAGTCAATTCCTTCCTTATTTCATATGGATTTACTTGGCCTCTGCTTCTAAACAATCCATCATAGATCCTTTTTTCTTCTTCTATGACTTGATCTTGCGAAATGGACGAAACACTCGAGTTATCTAGTGCATATTCCGCGGCAAGTCTGCCCGTTATCCGTCCCCATACTAGGCATTCAGAGGTAGAATTTGCTCCCAAACGATTGGCTCCATGCAAGCTATTACAGGCGGCCTCGCCAGCAGCCCACAATCCCTTCATTTCAGTAGCACCATTAATGTTGGTATGTATGCCCCCCATCATATAATGACATACAGGTCTGATCTCTAGCGGCTCTTCAATTACATCAATTCCAGAGAATTTGATCCCAATTTCCCTAATTCCAGCAAGACGTTTCTTTATATTATCCTCTCCCAGATGCGACAAATCTATTTTCAGACAATCAACTCCGGATTCGTGCTTAAAACCTCTGCCTTCTTGGATCTCTCTCATCATCGCACGGGAGACTACATCTCTAGACGCAAGTTCGAGCTTTGTTGGTGCGTATTTCTTCATAAACCTCTCCCCTTGATTGTTAACTAGATAACCACCTTCTCCTCTGGCACCCTCTGTAATCAATATTCCGGATGGCAAAATACCGGTCGGATGAAATTGAACAAATTCCATATCCTTTAGAGCAAGACCTGCACGATATGCCATATCTAAACCGTCAGGTGTAGAAGAGTAAGCATATGTAGAAAAACTGTAAATTCGTCCAGCTCCACCGGTACAAATAATTCCCGCAGGTGCTTTGAATTTAAAAAAGTTGCCAGATTTCATCTCTATTGCTGTAACCCCACGAAAATCTTTTGCGTCGCTAAGAATAGAGGTACAAAACCATTCATTATAAAAGTGGATATTGTCGTACTTGAGACAAGTGTCATACAGAGTCTGCATCATGTAGAATCCGACTTTGTCCTGAGCATACGTAGCTCTTGGGAATGAGTATCCACCAAACTTACGCTGGTCGATTCTACCATTTTCTCTCCTTGACCATGGCATTCCCCAGTGCTCTAGCTGGTAAATCTCAAAAGGCATGCTTCTGACGAGAAGTTCCGCGACATCTTGGTCAGCAAGGAAGTCGCTCCCTTTGATGGTATCATATATATGAGATTCTTGATTATCGCCTTCTTCTTCAAAAATGACTGCTGCTGTTCCACCTTCTGCGGAAACTGAATGGGAACGCATGACCTGCACCTTTGAAACTACGGCAATATTTAAGCTGTCGTGTGTAGATGCAGCTGAAATTGCTGCTCTGAGCCCTGCCAATCCCGATCCTATAATAATCAAGTCATGAGAAATAGTATCAACCAAATATGGTAATACCTCTTAGTATGTCATTGCCTCGGTATTTGTTTATCTTGAATGAAAACTTCAGAACCACCTCTACGTCCACAAATAATATAAATCAAAGCCTCATATATCATAAACTATCGAATATTGTTGATAATCATATTTGTAGGACAGCATCATTCATAGCCCTAAAAGTCGCCACATTCAAATAACATCTATCAACTCTATCAGTTGGAGGTAGAATTTTATTTCAAGAAAAAGACGTACTCGTTTTGATAAGGATCCAAAGCGTCCAAGACAGGACAAAAAAATTACAGGAAGAGCCTTAGCTGAATTCGAAGAAGTTAGCATTCGTCTCAATACACTTATATCAATCCTAGAAGAAAGAGAAATTATTAACAGAAAAGAATATGAGAGCACAGTGGCAATGCGCTTACATGAAGTTTCTAAAGCTACTGCGTTTGAAGAATTGAATGACGAATTATAATCTAAAAATAACTTCGATGCCTCTGGTAGTTAAGCCGAGAAGACAAATTCCAAATTACTTACAAAAAACATCATAATATGTTTTCGAGCGTTGCAATACATAATAAATCGCTATTATCATATTAGTTTATCATGCGGCTGAAAGAACAAGAGCAAAAATAGTAGAACACTCACAGCGCCGGGAGAGGGATTTGAACCCTCGCGACCTTTACGGTCACAAGCTGACTAGAGATAGATTTCCAGGCTTGCGCCCTCCCAGGCTAGGCGACCCCGGCTTTCTGACCAGCTACTTCAATTCTATATATTAATGATTCAAATTTTGTATGACAATTATGTGTTTTTTCCGATGCCAATACCGATACAAATATAGTTGTCAGCTGGAAAATCATCTAAATACCTTTGAATGCTTTGTCTCTTACGGTTACTTGTGTCTGATTTGAATAAAAAACGCGCCTTGCATTCAACATAGTAGTAGCCATTTCCACTTTTGGTCATATGTTGATTTTTTGGTCATATTTTGATCGCATTTATTTATGAATATATAGGCTTTGCGGAATAGCCGGCAGGTAACAAAACCATATTTGTTAATTATAACTCATCACTCTTAGCAACTACTTTCAATTTTTGCAACACAAGGCTAAAATAAGGTTATAAATAATATATCCTCCTATGGGCAAGCAAGGATTTTCAGAAAGTTGCAATAACTGGGCTCATCTCGATTGTAATGATTGCTTGTGTAGTTGTCATATTCCAGGGACTATGGCTTATCTCGCAAAGAATGTATCTATATTGGAAAAAAAGGTTCCGGGACTTGGGGAATCTCTTTAGTCATAGTTCTTCAAAGATATCTCGCTCTCCATTAGACATTGATCTTAGGACGTGCAAACTAGGGTCTACGTACGTGGTCGTCAGTTGAGCGCCAGCCCTTGGGATAAGTTCCTGGTTTCATAATAATTCTTTTCATACTAAAAGCTACACCCTTAGCGTTCTGTTCTATTTCTTCCCTCGTCATTTCTGCTTGTGCTAGTCCAATTATTTCTCCTTTAAGCGTATAGACACCAACAAGCTCGGTCTTCCTCAAATCCTTAGGTACCGAAATAATGCCGGGAACCGCTAGTTGCGCACCATGACATAGAGCATCAACAGCTGTATCGCGAATAACAGTAGCACGAATGCCCTCTAGACAATGTTCAATAGGTCTTACTAAACTGCGAATTTTAAATTCATCATTTTTTTCTTTGTATAGATGAAACGCATCTGCTAGGTCATGGAGCTTTACAAAGGTTTGTCGTTCAGACAGATTAGAGACTTGTGTTCTTCTCAGTTCCATCATCGTTGCGCCATCGCCTAAAACTTCTCCTATATCATAGATCACCTTTCGAATGTAAGTACCTGCCTGACAAATAACGTGGAGCAACACGAGCCTGTCATGTCCATCGATCTTTTCACATAGATATATAGTTCTGATGCGAGTGGCCCTTTTTACCGATGAGCGTTGGGGTGGCTTTTGGTAAATATCGCCGTTAAAACATTTAACCACCGAGAGTAATCTTTCATCGCTAGTGTTCGCATGTAATCTCGCTAACGCATAATATTCTTTTTGGCCAAGTAGTAATACTGAAAGTGCTTTCGTTCCTTCACCAAGGCCTACTGGCAGAAGCCCAGTAGCATACGGGTCCAAAGTGCCGCTATGCCCTGCCTTTTCGATCTTCAATATTCTTTTAATCCATGCCACAACCTCGTGGCTCGTTGGGCCACAGGGTTTGTCGAGTAAGACTAGGCCATAATCAAGTAATGACGAGATTGGCCTCATGTTTGGATAATGTCCATAAGTATCATTCGTAATATCGTCGTCCACCTTTATCAGATTTTCCAATTGGGGTAATATCAAATTGATTAATACAGATCTCTGACTGCTAAACTATAAGATGCTTTATTATACTCTTTGATATATCAATCAATGAATCGAGGCTTACCAAGTCGGTATTAAGAGAGAAGTCAAAAACATTAAGATCCTCACCAAAGTTGAATCCATATAACTTTCGATAAATTTTTTTGTTCTCTTGATCCCTTGCCTTAATGATCTTTTTTGCTTTAAGTAAACTCATATTGTCCCGGTTAGCCATCCTTTTTGCTCGATTGTCTTGAGAACCTTTTAACCAAAACTTAATAGGATCCTGAACCAACCAGGGCAACGTATAGCTGGTAATAACGGCCTTTCCCAATCTTACAATTTCAAGAAGTTTTTGATCCACTTGCTTATCGAAACATAAATTTCTTTTTCTCTCTTCCATAAATTTTTTTGCGTGTTGCGTATCCCACCAATCTTTTCCTGAAATTAAATATCCTTTGTCACCAGCCAACAATTTTAGAATATCACCTCCATTATATATTTTAAAACCAAATTCTCTTGCAAGCTCAGCGGCTATGGTAGTCTTTCCCACAGCAGGCCAGCCAGAAATCACAATGCTGATCTTTTTATTATTGTTGTAATTAGGCATTTTAGATTCATCTATCGCAAAGCACTTTGACTATATTCAAGGCTGCATTCTCTATTTTATTGTCGTTATTCATAATGACAATAAACGGAGAGCCAGTTAGCATAGAACAAGACGCAACCATTACTCTTAGAATATCCAATTCATACTGAATATCTTGTGTAGATATAATATCTCTATCACGTGATTTGTCAGCTTTTCTCCTTTTGACTATCTCTCCAGCCTCTGCAACGACCATGACAAAATGCGTTGGTTTTATAATATCAAGTACATGCATAGGAAGACCGGGATAATATCCATCAATCGTTTTTATAAACAAGTGAGTATCGATAATAACAATACTATCTTTTATTTGCGCAATTCTTTTCGCAGCCATTTCTTGGAGTTGTCTCTGCTTTGCCAAGGACAGCTTTCGCAATTCATCTCTGTTTTTAACTCCGATTTTATAGGCTTCTTCTAGCATCAGAGTTCCAAATACTGCTACCGTAGCTTTAAGCTCCTTATGATTGAGTTTTTCAGCTACTAGAGATACTATGGAGGTCTTTCCTACACCTGGTATTCCAACTATTATTACACGTTTGTTATCGTTATTTTCTACCAAGAAGGGCCGCCAATTTAGGCATGTTTGTATCTACTTGTTCTTTTATGAGTAAATTGTAATAATTGACAAGAATGTCCACCATCAGCAGAATACCAATTCCCGAACCGAATACGTTCAAAACATTTGATGCTGATGCCAATAGACCAATTATAATGGAGCCTAAGATTGTAACCGATGGAATGTATTTGTTAAGTAGAACCTGTACTGATCCCTCCGAACGCCTAAAGCCAGGGACCTGAACTTCGGCATCCAATAGATTCTTAGCAGCTGATTTGGCCGACAAGCCTCCTAATTCAACCCACAATCTACCAAAAACCGTTACAATAGCTGTGAGAAACACGACATATGCCACGGCTCTCACGGGATCTTGTGTTGCGGCATCCAAGCTCTGGGGTGAAGTAGTATAATACAACAAACCTCCAGTCGGAGTCTGAGGTCTCCCGGGATCAAATTGAGCTATCCAATTGAAAGCAGGGTTGTCATTTTGAGGATTATAGTTAGCCCACAACATCTGTCCCATAAAAACAGCATTAGCAAGTAAGGCAGACGACAGAATTACAGGAATGTTCGATGTATATAGCAACTTGATTGGATAAACTGCAGTGAAGCCTCTATATTTTGTGGAAACAATTGGTATGTCTATATGTATACCTTGTACATATACTAATACCAGCAGTACAAGAGATGTTACTATCAGACCAAATATGCTTGGAAGCTGACCTGATCTAAAGAATGCATCTCCAATGTTACCATTGATAGCAGAGTGGATTATAAAAGGAAATATCCCCACAGGTCCATCTTGAGCAGGTAGCGGACTGAATAAACTCCAGAGGATTCCCTGCGCGACACCAGCCATAATAAAGAGGCTAATGCCTGAGCCTAATCCCCAACCCTTTTGAACTAGTTCGTCCAGCAGCATTACAATTATACTAGCTCCTATCAACTGACTGACTAGGATCGCTATAAACTCTGGACGTGCCACCAGATGACCGTAAACACTTGTCCCATATAGAGAACCTTCTGCTATGATTACTATTATTGTTACTATTTTGGTAGCTGATGTAAACAAAGACCGATCATCAGGATTCTTGAAATTGAGTTTCAGGAGATCAGAACCCTTGAGTAGCTGCATAAGCAAACCGGCCGTAACTATTGGACCAATTCCGAGTTCTAAGAGAGTTCCTTGCTGTGCCGCGAAAATGACTCTTGCAAACGCTAGAAAATCAAACTTTGGATCACTAGTAACGCCATAAAGGGGGATTTGCCCCATGATCAAATAAGCAAAAAGAGCAATACCACTCCAAACAAACTTCTCCGTAAGTGTAATCTTCTTCTTTGGCTTCTCAACTTGAGGAATATATGCGGATACTTTTTTAATGACCCGTCTTAATACGCTTTCATTATCTGTCGTGTTCATTTGAGATTACCTCTCCTCCAATAGATTCGATTCGTTCCTTGGCATTCCTTGATACCTTTGCAACCCTGATCGTGAAAGCGCCAGTAGGGTTGCCGCCGCCAAGTAGCTTGTCGTATCCAAGGGATGTCAAGTCTAAAATAACTTTGCCGTCACTGTCGACCTTTCCGTATTTAGTAAAGACTGAGTCTAAATCTTTTATGTTTATCCACCTTTGGACTAGATTCCGGTTAAAGGAATTAAATGCATCATGACCAAAATGATTGGGTTCTTCAATAACGGTTCGAATCCAGAGGTGTTTATGTTTACCTGCCTGCCCTACTCCTCCTCTCGCTCCCGCTTGTCTGTGCTGACCAATCTGGCCCCACCCGCAGTAACGACTGCCTCTTTGTCTTCTACTTTTTCTAAATCTGGTAGCCATAATTATCGATACATTCTCCATATATTAAATAGGAACGTGTTTTAAAATGAACATGTCACCTTAAATAAGTCTTTTGCTGCATTCATAGCATATTCTTTACCAGCTGGATCAATTGTTGGTTCTCTCCAAGAACCCCGTTTTGAGCAAACTGAGTCTTGGTTTTTCGCCTGAATCCGCCCTTGGGTGGAGCGAGTGCGAACCACGGTTTGATGCTTTTTAATTTGGATAACGTTGTTATTTTATTTTCTGCTATAGCTATTGATAGCTCCTCGATATTCTTGTATTGCTTTGGCAAATCAGAATCCGTAAGTGGTTTGTAACCATTTTTCCGTCCCCTCTTTTCCAATAGTTCTTTTACAAAACTCGCGTCAACAGAAGTCCATGCAACTATATCTTTTACTTTTCGTAGCATGCCCAACGTTTCAAAATTCTCGGCAATGATTGTAGCTCGAAACTTTTTATCAAGATTTAAATTATCCAGAGTTTTTTTAGCCCAGATTGGGATGTTAACTGTTCCCCTTATTCTTACGACCAAATACGCCATTCTAAACATCATCAACCTGTGACATAAGTACTTCTAAGAGCATTGAATACGGCCTTTGTTGTAGAAGACATTGTATTGGTTGATCCGAAGGATTTAGTCCAGGCATCCTTTAATCCTGCCAGCTTCAAAAGGCTTTTGATATTTTCCCCAGCGACTAGACCAAGACCTCTGGGCCCAGGAACAATGTCTATGGTTACGCTGCCTCCCTTTCCCTGAACTTTAAACGGAACGGAGTGAAGCTGACTGCATCTACATTCCCAACTGCCACACCCCAGCTTAATTGGAATTACATTAAGATAAGCTGCATTGGTAGCCTTGTCAATAGAGATGCGCATTTGAGATGCCTTGCCTTTGCCAATCCCAAACCATCCTGCTTCATTTCCTACCGCAACTATTGCACCGAAACGCGTCATTTCGCCAGCGTCAGTCTGCTTTTGCACGATACCAACATGAACAACTTGGCTTTTGATCTCTGGGAGTAAATGTCTAACGATTTCAGCTTCTTGGATTCTCATACCATTTTCGTAAACCTGATCCATAGAATTGATTTTGCCGCTGGCTACTTGACCACCTAGGGTGGTACGGGGTTTCCAATCTACGTGATGTTCCTGCTGTCTGGAGTACCGGCTCAATAGATATCGTTATCTCCTGTTATATAGTCTCTCATTTTTATCATTTCACTCTTACATTGTTATTTGTCTTTTAATATATGTGTCTAATTTTTATCATCATTCTT
>DATDNG010000541.1:0-2453 GCA_036518375.1 Nitrososphaeraceae archaeon
CATGGTATACGAATGCATACACAGCCGGATGGAATGAGTTGTCGCGTCTGTATCTTGGCGGCTTAATGGCACTTGTAGGGTCTGCAGTTGGAGCCGCCTTGGCGATCCTTACAAAGTTGCCAACGGCAGAGGTAAGAATTGGGCTGCACGGATTTAATCAGGTACTAGTCATGATAGCCCTGACCAGTTTTCTTCCTCTAACTCCACAATCGTTTATGATGGCGCTACTGGCCACAGTGGCTTGCTCTGTTATAGTAATGCCGGCCTTGCAAAGATTTTTTGGAATGTGGGGGCTGCCTGCACTAACAGGGCCGTTCGTATTTACAGCATGGGTATTTCTGCTAGGAATCTCTGGCTTTTCGCATATTCCTGCAGGAATTGGTTGGTCGAGACCTTAGAATTAGAAGACGATTTAAACATGAACTGAGAGACAAGAGAAGACAAACCCCTCTTTTTCTTTAACAGTTTAAATCACAATATCTTATATGAACTATAAACTATAAACTATATAATCGTAAAAAGATGTAGTGTCAGATATGAAACCAACTGAGTTTGAGCAATTCCTAAAATTTGCGGAGGATCAATTATCTAACATGTCTGACTCACAAAAGATTCAAGCTTTTACTAGTTGGTGCAAAAAAAATAATACAGAAGAAGTCATTCTTAGGCTAAGTTCTGAGGATAAAGGAGGTTGGGGCAGGAACTTCTTCTTTCTTGATTTTACGACATCTAGGATTATAGTCAGCAAGAAAAGATTTTTGCGAAAATTTTTGGACCTTGGATATGTGGCAGGAATGGCGCCGTTTCCTTACATGATCTTTTCAAAGAAATTGAAACCGTCTGATATAAGAAAGCAGGCTTTAATCAACCCATCAAATATTTTGGATAACAATAGTTCAAATTTCTTTATCTCTTATTCAGACATACAGGAAATCGTTATTCGAAAAGGAACAGAGAATATTGTAAGAAATATGCTTGGGACTATGATAACATCAAATTTTCTCACAATCAAGACCGCAAGCAAAACATACAATTATGTGCTTCCGGCTAATAAAAATGGAACATTTGAGGAAATATATTATTGGTTGAGCATTGTGCTTCCAGTCAAAGTCTCGGCAAATTAGGATTGAGATTTAGTCGACGTCGGCTACTTTATAGCCTTGTACCGCATCTAGGAATTTTCCCAAATTTACTTTTATATATAATTTACTATTTTGAAATCTAAAATAATTCAGCCGTTTACTATACTTTGAGGTTTATGGAAATATGATGTTAGCTCCACGAGAGATCGATAAAATGATGATCTGGACAGCTGCGCAGATCGCAGAAGGTCGAAAGCAAAAGGGGGTAAAATTGAATTATCCCGAAACTGTTGCTTATATTGCCAATTATGTTGTAGAGGGTGCTCGAGAAGGAAAGAATGTAGCCGACCTTATGAAATCGGCAAGGGAAATATTAAAGACAAATGACGTTATGCCAGGTGTATCTCAATTAATACACACAATCCAAGTCGAGGCAACTTTTCCTGATGGCACCAAATTGGTGACGGTGCATGATCCGGTACAATAGATAGGTGAGAAGCAATGGTAGAATCTAGAAAAACAAAAACAACAAAAACAAAAACAAAAAAAAATTACCAAAAAAGCAGCCTAGAAGGGAGGTTGTTAAAACAATGATACCGGGCGAATATATACTATCGTCAGAACCAGTAATATGTAATCCCAATAGAAAAACAGTCAAAATTACTGTGCAAAATACTGGCGACAGACCTTGCCAAGTTGGTTCTCATACCCACTTTTTTGAGGTAAATAGAGCACTAGACTTCCCAAGGGAAAAAGCGTTCGGATATAGATTGAATATACCAGCAGGAACCTCGGTAAGATTTGAACCAGGCGACTCAAAAGAAGTGGAATTGTGCGAATTGGGAGGTAAGCGTGTTTGCTTTGGATTCAATGCCTTGACGATGGGTAGTATGAATAATAAAGTAATAAAGACCGCTGCGATTGAGAAGGCTAGGAGACTTGGCTACAAGGGAGCATAGGGAAAAGGAGGAGAATAGAAATGGTTCTTAAATTAACACGGAAACAATACACCGATCTGTTTGGAGCAACAGTTGGAGACAAAATTAGACTAGGGGATACAGACCTAATGATAGAAGTAGAGAGGGATCTTATACACCCTGGAGATGAGGTTGTTTTTGGTGGAGGAAAGACAATAAGGGATGGATTAGCACAAACGCCAGGTGTTACAAATGCAAATGGAGCCCTTGATTACGTTATCACAAATGCTGTTGTTCTCGACCCGGTACTAGGAATAGTCAAGGGTGATATCGGTGTAAAGGACGGTAAGATTGCCGGAATTGGAAGTGCAGGCAATCCATATACAATGGACAAGGTGCCTTCTAACTTAATAATTTCGGCCTGTACTGAGGCTACTGCTGGTGAGCATACAAT
>DATDNG010000542.1:0-3828 GCA_036518375.1 Nitrososphaeraceae archaeon
GTTATCTATCTTTTGGCACCACTCATCATAGCAATTGCAATAATTGCTGCTGGATATTTTATCTATAGATGGTATAAAGCTAAAAGTTCATGGACATAGTGCCGTTACTCGTAAAATAAGGCAGTTATTACAGTAATTAGCGGGTTAGCATGACTCGAGTCTTTACTATCGGACGTTCAAACCGCGAGTGGGGTGATTTTATTTCTATTTTGAAAGACAATCATATAGACTTGTTGGTTGATTGTTGGTTGACGTACGTCGTTATCTGGGGTCTATAGGATGTACGCAATTTAACAAGAAATAGATGGCTATCAAGCTTTCAAAGGAAAACGTGTCATATATACATATTGAGAAGCTTGGTGTAAGACGAAACAAGTTAGATCTGAAACAGGGTAGACGTAATAATAATAAGGATAATAATGAATGGAAAATAAGAGCTCTAGAGCTTATGCTGATTATATGGCAACCATATCCTTTAGAGAATGTATCAACGAATTACTTTCGCTTGTGCAAAAATATCCTAATTTAGCTATCATGTGTGCAGAAGCAGAGTACCATGACGTTGTCATAGAAGAATGATAGCAGATTATATAGTCATGGTAGAAGGTATTAGTGTATTTGATATTTTTGACAGCAAAAAACAGCCAGCTTCCCACGGGCTAACATCATTTACACGTCTCATTGATGACAAGATCATTGCGTACCTAGAAAATGTAAGATAGACAGCTAAATTTCATGTATGTCGATGAAATGACATACATAATCCGGTACCACTAACAGAATCCTTGAAGATGTCAAAGCATTAGCAAATATATAAAATGGAAACAAATGCAATATTGCAGCATGTAAAAAGATAACATACCTTGAAGAGGAACAGTAATAATACTGGCAATAAGCAGATGCATTAGTTGTCATTGTCATCAAAGATGCTAGCTGCAGTTATTCCATCAGTTAATGGAAAGTGGGAAGTCAGAGAAGTTTCCACCCCGCAACTTGGAGCTAATCAAGTGCTTATAAAAATTCATGCAAGTGGCATATGCTATACAGATGTACATATTACTAGTGGTGCTCTAGGAGTAAAATTTCCTCATACAATAGGCCATGAACCCGCAGGAGAAATTGTTGAACTAGGTGAAGGTGTAACAACGCGAAAAGTTGGCGACAGAGTAGGAGTACCTTGGTTGCAATCAACATGTGGTAGATGTGAATGGTGCCAGCGTGGTAAATCATTCTTCTGTCTTAATCACATAGCAACCGGTATTAATATTGCAGGAAGCCATGGGGAGTACATGGTTGCTTATGCTGATGCTACTCAGCTAATACCAAACGGATTGTCATACGATCAGGCTGCACCCATATTTTGTGCTGGCTACACTGTGTATAGTGGATTGAGGCTTGCTGATCCAAAGCCACATGAACGTATTGCAGTAGTGGGCATAGGAGCACTAGGACACCTTGGAATTCAATACTCCAAAGCTGCTGGCTTTGAAACAATCGCTGTTACACATTCAAAAGACAAGGAAGAGTTGGCATACAAGCTTGGAGCTGATAGTGTTGTTGCAGATGGGGAGGGGTTGTTAAAAGAAAAAGTACGTGCTAGCAGTAGTAGTCCTGATGGAGTAGGAGGCGCAGATGTAATACTAGCTACAAGTAATTCCTATAATGCAACTGCGGACTCAATCAAAGGTCTTGGACCAGATGGACGTGTAGTTTTAATGGGAGTCTCACCAACAGAGTCTCTTACAATTTCTCCAGAAATCTTATTCAAACGTGCACGTATCATAGGCTCTACACAAAATGATAGAGAGCACCTCTATGAAGCATTAGACTATGTTGCAAAAGGTAAAGTGAAAGTAATGACTGAAATATTCCCATTAGGAGAAATTAGCAACGCATATGACAAAGTAGTTAATGGGAATGTACGATTTAAGGCAGTAATAGAGCCTACCAAGTGAGTTCATTTATTCCTGCTGGGTGGCTGACATTTAACATTCGCTATGTTTGATATATGTATGAGAAAAGGCCAGACCTGCTGCTCGCAGGGTCCCATAGGAGAGATTCATAGCTGCAAAAGCTCTGGATAACGATAACAATATAGAGATAATTGGATTCAAATGAGTCTTGGCAAGACTCAATTAATTCTATGTATAGCAATCAGGAGAATAAGCTGGTGGAATTTGGCAGAACTATGTATGAATAGAATAATCCGAAGCAATCTTAGAAGTATACTTATATCTAACCGATAGATAGCTTCATATAAATGGGCATAGCAGGAGAACAAACGATGCCCTCCTATGATGAAAAAAGACATAAGTTAGTGGAAATAATTCAGAAAAACGCCATAGTATTCCAGGACGTACAATTATTTTCGAAGATCAAATCTCAGTACTATTATGATATAAAACGTATATCGCTTCAGAAAGAGGGAGCGCACCTTCTTGCTGAGTTACTGTTATCAGAGATATACAAATACGGTCCAAAATCAGTAGGTGGAATGGAGATGGGTGCAGTTGCACTGGTAACTGCTGTGGTATTTAAAAGTACAATGGATGGCAAATACGAGAAGGGCCTAAACGGATTTTTCATAAGGAAAGAAGTTAAAGGTTATGGATTACAAAAGAGAATTGAAGGAAACATGATTCCTCCTGTGGTAATAGTTGATGACGTAATCACTTCAGGTAAAAGTGTGATGAATTCAATAGAGGCAGTTAATACGGAAGGAGTCACGCCAAAAGGGGTAGTCTGTGTAATAGATAGAGAAGAAGCGGGTACACCAAATGTGTTAAAACAAAACAATATCAAGTATTCTTCACTGTTCAAACATTCTGAGTTTAAGCCATTTATAGAACAAAAACTTGAAGAAAAGAGACGAGCGGCAAAATAAGAATATAATTTTATTCGTTTAAGAAACGAATCTAAAGTCAGTGCATTTTCTTCTAAGAGGTCTGCAAGTTCCGCTTTTAGCTGTTTGAGGCATCCATACTACTACTGTTACATTATTATTACTATTGACATTGATTTGGTTTCCCTGTTGAATTATATGCGATCTCACCTCTCTTAATATAGTAATAGTGATAAGTTACATTCTTGGCAAACATACGATAGCCTGTCAAAATCAGATCACAAAGGCTCTAAATAAAAGAATAATAATAATAATAATACTTATCTGGGTTATTTCTCATTGATCCAGTTAAAGATGGCAGTGCTAGTTTTGGAAGCATCATATTATCTGATAATACACCATGTACTTTAGCCTCCACATCCTTTATAATTTTATTATATGCTTCATTATTATTCTCAAGCTCCTTCACAATAGTCCGTTGTTTTGCTGTTTGCTGTTGTAAATGTAAGAATCTTGCCTCCATTGCTGTCTAGATTTTTCATTGTAGAACTGGAACCTTATACATATGAACAATTCTGTGAGATTACAAAGCGCTCATACAACCTCATTCTTGATAGCGTGAGAGTTAGTAATAACCAATATTATTTGAAGTGCTGTTATTTCCATTCATTATCATTTCTTTGCCGTGATGATGTAGTAAATCTTGCTTTTGTTCCTCTGTAAGATAACTAGCAAAATCTGATCCATGGTAGCAACAAAATGCTTTTAGTTTTAAGTCAAACTTTGGAGGTAAAGTAGTTTCATGTTTGATAAGGTCTTGTATTTTATTAAGGTAAAAAAATGCACCCATATCAGCTATTATACAAACACCAGTCTTTTTAGAATGTATTGCATGCTCTATTAACATTCCTACAAATACTTTGATATCTACTGTTTTGGAACCAAAATATGCTTTCTTGGAATCTACAATTACAAGAGAGCCTTCT
>DATDNG010000543.1:0-2767 GCA_036518375.1 Nitrososphaeraceae archaeon
TGGATCTTGTTGTTGTTTTATTATTGTCACAGAATTATAATTCTCTCCGATATCTTGGTTGATCTCTATGAAATAAGTGTATATATTGGTTGCAGTAAGGTACTCTTGGCGTGTTTGTTGGTTATGGATTGAATTTGACCCCATTAACGAAGTGACATTAGAAGTCTGCTTGCCTTTTCGATGGTACTTATTGTTTTACTAGAACATTATAAAGACTACCTGCCTCCGATCGCTACTACAATTATTTAGGCTGAATATGATGGCTTCATTGCTTTCACAGCTGCTACAATCATTGTTTTTCCGTTAGATCTCTTAATAGGGCGTTAAAGAATTCTCTTGCTACCTCAAGAAGCGTTTTAAGAGCTCTACTATCACATCTGTTGTTGCCTCTTATTCTCCTGTATTCTTGTTGTCAAAGCCATAAGCTGATCTCCAATTGGATCGTTACTACTATTATGATTCACGTATACTTCGAAAAGTTAAGTTTATTCTGGGTTGGGTTATGTTTTTAGATTTGGGTAAGCTATGTAACCAATTGCTTTGTGTAGCATTCTTCATTACAAGCAAACTGCCATGTTCAAGTACAACTGATATTCGTGACTTATTTGTTAAAAGATAATCAATCATCCCGGCCTTGCTCGAACTACCTCCATTTGCAAAATATGAATTCTTTATTCGGTGCATTAAAGATGTCAGAAACATGGTCTTGGCTGAGGATGGTGAACCTTCTAGGAGAATATGTACTGCAGACTCTGAATCCAAGGCCATTTTAAAAAGCTACTCGGTATAACACCTATTCTTTTTTCGCTAGGACTACTAAAAACAGAATAGATTAAGAAAAACGTATGTAATAATAATCGATACAGAAAAAAAGCTTCCAAAAATCTTATTAGATGGCCGTCTAGATAGAGAGAATAATGGACTATAAGCGTATTTACGAAAATATTATGAAAAATGATCCCAAGATTCGATTAGTTACCATATGCGATTTGAATGGCAATATAATGTATTCTGAGCATCGTCAGGGTGTAAAGAATTTGCTTACACCAGAAGAGAGCAAAAAATCACTTGAGCTAGCTGTAAATTCATGGAAAACACGTACCCAACTTGAGCCTAAGATTGGTAAAGGAAAGTATGTATTGGCAGAATATGAAAAGATTAAACGCATTACTATGCCGTTAGGCGATAACCATATTCTATATGTCACTACAGAAGTAGAAGCTGACCATTCGAGTCTGATTGATGGCATTAGAAAGTTGGAGTTACAATAGCAGTCATAATATACATTTTCCTATGTTCTAAAAATAATTATTGTTGCAGGAAGCAAGTACAAATGTATTATCTAGATTTTCTGAGAGTCAAGGGTGTCTACTCGCCTATGGCCTTTTTGATATTATATTAAATACAAGGCACAACATGGCACAATATATACAAAGGATATCGAACAATGACCACAGGGCACTCTGTCGATAATGCTTATTATGAACACTTATACGATAGTTATTCATATATAGGATGTAGGCAAAGTCGAGGCCTGCTACTTCTTGAACCGACAATATATGCTGTCACCTATCATGAAATCCTAAACAGTGCCGCAGCAGCATATATACCCTACCTTTCAGCCCTCAAGCTCATTTTAGAAGTCAAAAAGCATATTCCCTGAGTTTGTATGTTGTTATGCTATAAAATACAAATGATGATATTCAGTCCTTGTAAAGATCTGACAATTAACACTTTTTCAAAATCTGTGTATAAAAAGCATTATTCAAAACATTTTTCCCTAGGCCTAATGATCTATTCTCTCTGCCATCACGGTACACTTACTATTTTTTACAATATTTATGATAGTAAGAATTGGTCTAAATCTACACAAAATGGATATATGTGATTGCAAAAGAATGAAGCATATGTCTGCCAAAGAATTCACTCATTTGGAGTGTGCCCATTAGTACTTGTCATATTAGTAGTAGGATGGTTGATGGAAGCTTATTATCTACGAATGTTTCTCCAGCTATCCCATATTCCACATTACACCACTCTTCAAAAGTTTGCTGCTAGGATAAGTGGTACTATACTAGCTAAGATAAGATAATTTCCTCATTTGTATTATTACCGAACTATGTAAATAGGTTATTCATCGGCATAGATTCATCAGGATTCAAAGTATCCATTGCTTCACAATATTATACAGATAAGACCAAACTACGAAATAAGTATCTCAAGTTATCGTTAAGTGCAGATTTACTTTCTCAAATTATATGTACTGTCAAAATAAGACGAGCTCCTACAAGACACAATAATATAGATTTTCAGCCTCTAGTCATCAGAACATCAGAAGTTCTACCAATATCAGTAACTGTAGCTGACAAAGGTTACGATAGTGAGGATAATCACATTCTAATTAGAGAACATCTGTGTGCATTTTGTATAAGAACACAGAATAAAGAGTTATCATTAAGATGCATAGCTTACAACATGCATAGGCTAACTAACCTTGTTATTATTGCGATGTTTTCTACATAGCCAGACTCAGCATAATTAGCATAGACCATCAAACACTCTAAACAACAACAAAGGCTTATAATGCTAGTAATAGCAAAGTTGCCTCTAGTGATAGTAGGTGTAACTAAGATTGTATAATGACTATGCCGATATAGAACATAAGGTTAAAAAAGAGACAGGAAAGCACGAATTATCTGCTAGCATAGTTACTCCATTTCATGGGGGATACGATATATTAGCGCGAACTGTTGCAAGCCTGACTCAA
>DATDNG010000544.1:0-9507 GCA_036518375.1 Nitrososphaeraceae archaeon
GTAGCAATAGGGGCCTAGTAGTGGGGCTAATCGCGGAGGCATTGTATTAAATTGACGCCAGGTGTGATTTCCTCATCCGTTTTTGGAAAGCCCAAGAAACCTCACTCTCATCCCTTAGAGGCCCACTCGTCCCTAATTACCTAATAGCCCTTTTGAAACAAGCTCTTCTACTGCTTTTTGGGCGGCCATTTCCAAGCCAAGAGCTTCACCTATTTTCTTTTCAATTTGTTGCTTATTTGAACTCATTTAATCTTCTAAGCAATCGAAGCATTGTATTGTATATAATAAATTGTCAAATTTACTCTGCTTATTTGTTATCGTAGAAGTTTGGAATTGAACGATATATTTATAGCTGCAATTGCAGAATTGATTCTAATGTACTATTAATACTACTACTTTGCAAGGTACAATATGTATGCAAACCAAGCTTTGGCATACACACAATTATTATCATAGAGTTTGTGCCAAGGTTTATTGTCGTTGTTGTCATATTAACAAACAGCTCTGACATAGAACATAGATAGAAGCAAAAATGGATGAAGACACTGCTAGGCCGTAGGTCTAGAGGTCTGCCAGGAGTTTTTAATCATACCATCCTAACTATCCTTACGATCCTTACTTATAGAACAATGTTCTGTCGTTCCTATAGTGCAGCCATTGCTTCTAGATTTGGTAACTGCTGCACACATGGCGATCTTATGGTAGCTGTTGTTGCATTATTCAGTAAGCATGGTAAGGATCGTAAGGATGGTGTGGTTCAAAGTTTCTGGTACATCTGGTATTATTGGAATTTGCTATAGAGTCAAGATTTACTATTTTCTATTGTTTTTGGATTAACCCATTCTATAAAACTAGCATAGTTCAAAGAACGAATATCATCCAAGTAATTGGAAGGATTTTGATAAATTTAAATTCACTGTCTAATTCAAATGAGAAATCATTGATTAAGTAGTGTTAAGGAGGTGTACCAATCAAAAATAACATTATGTAACAATACTAGACAATGTTTATCTATTTAATGGAAGGCTAAAGTAAAAAGTAGCTCCTTTCTCACTATCTTTGCTATTCTCAGCCCAGATGATTCCACCGTGAGCTTCGATTATACTCTTTGAAATAAACAACCCCAAGCCAGTGCCTGTATCAGATTCTGTGGTAAATTTTGAGAACAGACGCGGCAGTATTTCAGGATCTAGTCCCCTTCCAGTATCTTTTACACTAACTATGACCTCTTCTTCCATTTTTAAGTGTGTACTAATTGTAATATTTCCAGCTTCGGTAAATTTAACAGCATTATCTAACAGATTATGTATAACTTGGCTTATTCTTCCTTTATCTGCTTGTACAAAAATATCTTGTTGAGGATGATGATATTGTAATTTTATTAAATTCTTTTTGATCTTGATTGGTTCTTTATTTGTCATTATGTCATCTATAGCATTTACTATTACGTCATTTAGATTGAAGTCTTCTTTCTTTACGTTTAAAGATTGGCTCTCAATTTTTGTTACATCCAATATATCCTCTGTCAGCCGCTTAAGTCTGTTCGCATTCCTACTAACTACTTCTAATAATTTTGCTTGTTCTATGTCTTTTGTATGAGAGCGAATGATCTCTGTTAGGCCAAGAATAGGCTGTATTGGAGTTCGGAGTTCATGAGCTGCTATATTGATAAAGTCATTTTGCATTTTATTGAAATTTTGTGATTGTTCATACAATTCTGTTTGCTTCCAAAGGGTTTCGAAAATAGTTGCATATGATGAAGCAATTGACTTGTTATTAGAATATGTTGCCAAGCCACCAGCTTCATATGGATTTTCTATATTATCATCTCTTAATTCCCATGTCATTATCTCTCTTCTGTCTACGATTAGAATTGTGATTTTGGTCTCTAAACTCTTATCTGCAATCTTGATATTGACTTGTGAAACCAGCATTTTTAGATCTTTTATTATGGCCTCAATTCTATCTCCATATGGAATCAGCAGCTTTACTATTGCTCCGTTACGGATTGCAGCTGAATAGATCTTATCTATACCCGTATTCATACCAATGACAAATGTCTTGGAAGTTGCCCAAATCACTAACACTTGTTCTTTTGCTGATTTTATTATATCATATGCGCGAGATATTGATACTTTAGTATCTTGGATTATCTCTGTATTTGTTGGTTCAATTCCCTCTTCAATTTCTCTTATTTTCTTTATTGCTGGTATCGCTTTATTCCATAACGTATCAAAGATATAGTTCTGTTGTTCTACTATTTCCTGTAGATTGCTATAGATAATTTGTGATGCTACACCTGAGGTATTATTTGAGACTGCTAATGCAATGTATTCTTTCTCGCTTACCATAAAATTACCCTTAATTCCATCCAAGTGTCGAACTTCGGCAATTTTCATTAGTTCTTTACAGTACAAAATATTTTCAGTTGTAATTTCGGCAATGTATCTCAGTTTTACATCTCTGCTTTTAGCATCTAGAAATGATTTCCTTATTGATTCTATTATAATGGCTAATGATGGACGCGTATAATCCATACAGGTATCAACTTTGAGTTTAGCATTAGAGAAAAATTGGACTTCTCTATCTAATACGTTTGAAGATCCATAGACTACTTCAGTCTTTTCGCTACTACCCGCAATTGAACTCATGTGTATGTCCCAAATTTACTAGTAGCAATATAGGAAATATAAGGCATCACAGTATATTCAAACCTAATAATACTAGTAGTAGTTGAATTCAAATAGGAATCTAGAAACCATCAACAATGTATAACGATAGTGGTTAAGATTTAGATGAAGTGTAAAATCATCTATATTCATCACCACAATCTCCAATTATATCAAACAAGTTGTTTGACTTTGTACATACTGCATCTATATCGTCATGATCTGACTTGTCCAAACTAAAGGTAAATACCTGTGAATTGTTGTCAAGCTTGATATTTGATTATAACCTAATTTAACATGCATGGCGGTATAGGTTGGAAAATCCTCCACTATGGGTTTGGGCTATTATTGTAAGTGCTATAATAGCTAGTAAATTTGTCTATAGATGGCAAGTAACAAAACAGTTTGCTAAAGAAGCCCAAGAAAAAAGAAGAAACATCAACTCTGACCAAAAAACAACAGACCTTGGTAATAATGATTTGTATGACAATATTAACAGAAGATATCAGTCAAATATACGATCTCACAAATACAGTCCTAGGCGTTTTTATAAAGATTACTTTGCAATAAAAATGAAGAAGAGGAAGGTATAAACACAAAAAATATTCTTAATTCGTATTGAGGTCATAAAAAGGCTAGAGGTTTCTATTGATCCTAGTGTAGAATATTACTAATAGAGATCTGCAATTGTAGCTTGTGGATAGGTGTCACAAGAGCTCCTGTTACTGTTCTTGGTTAACAGCAAACACAAATCTCTCATGGCGCATTCTACAACCTACTATTTGGTGCCAGAAAGAGATATTTAATATTGAATCGCTCCTATTATACTGGGTCAGGGATAGTCACATCACAAACCCCTTCTGCTGATAATCCAAAGTATGCATACTTCTCCTGAAGATATGGACTATGAGTTAGTTCTGCTCTACGGCGATAAACAGAATGTCGAAGCCTTATACGAAATGTGCTGGCATGTGCCATGACATTACCTCCGATTGGCTTAGCAGGACTTGTAAAATTATCAAGTTCTTGATTTACCTGATTAGTTACCGCAACTGCAAGTCGATATACTTCAGATATTCTATCGTGTGAATCAAATTTGACTCAATATTTAGGCCCAGAGAGAGTAACAGTCTGAAATGAACATCTTCTGCCCAATTATTAGGACATACACTAATAAGTCATTATTTCTCCTTTACGTGTTCTATGGCTCTCTTGTCGATGCCCAAAATTGGATCTTGGAAATTAGATGACCTTGTTAAGGATCCGACTGGAAAAGAATTTCAAGATTTTCTGGAATCCATTACAACCAAGGTAGGGCAACTTGAAAGCAGGCGAGGAGAACTTAATAACAGTATTTCAGCAGCAGAATTCCAAAATTTTCTTCATTCAATTGAAGAAATATCAGAAAAGGTCAGTATAGCTAGTGGTTATGCCCATTTGAGCTATGCAGCTGATACGTCTTCAAATGAACGGGCTGCACTTGAAATAAGAATGGCAACATTCGGATCCGATATTGCCAACAGACTTCTCTTCTTTGATTTATGGTTCAAAAAAGAACTTGATGAAGAAAATGCACAACGTTTGATAGAGTCATTATCTCCTGTCTACCGAGAACATCTTAAACATCTACGGCTACTTGCGAAGTATACATTAACAGAACCTGAAGAGAGGATCATTAATACCCTAGAAGTTACAGGGACTGGTGCTCTTATCAAGATCTATGACAGAATGACTAGTGGTTTTGAATTTGTCATGAAACTTAAAAGAGGCAGGAAGTCAATCACAAAGACATTCACTAATATGGAAAAACTGCTCACTCTTACACGTAGTATAAAGACGGGGGAAAGAGAAGCGGCATACAAATCTCTTTTGGAAGTTTACAAGAAAAATAGTGGTGTATTAGGTGAAATTTATCAGAACCGTATAATTGAATGGCGCGATGAATGCTTGAACATGCGCGGATTTAAATCACCAATTTCAGTCACAAATACACAGAATAACTTAGACGATACAACTGTAGATACTCTTCTCGGTGTATGTAAACGTAATTCGATAGTTTTCCAAGAATATTTCAAACAAAAGGCAAAGATGCTTGGTGTGAAGAAATTGCAGAGATACCATCTATATGCTCCTTTAACAATAAAGGTATCTCATCAGAAAAGGTTTACCTATGGCGAAGCAGTTGATACGGTACTACAAACGTTTGAAGACTTCGATCCGAAATTCAGAGAATTAGCTGAGAAAATTTTTAATGAGCAGCATGTAGATTCTGAAATAAGAAAGAGCAAGCTGGGCGGTGCTTTCTGTTCTTCGATATCGCCAAGAATCACTCCATATGTGTTATTGAATTTTGATGGTAAATCTAGAGACGTCTCTACCATTGCCCATGAATTTGGACATGCAATTCATAGTATGACTGCATCTGATAAACCACTGACTGTGTGGCATGCTCCCCTCCCATTGGCTGAGACTGCATCAGTATTTGCAGAAATGCTTCTCAATGATAAGCTGTCTGAAAGGTTAACTAAGATAGAACGAAGGATATTACTTGCACAACAAATAGATGATCTGTATGCAACTATAATGCGACAAGCATACTTTACTCTCTTTGAAATTGATGCACATCGAGTTGTGGCCGAACAGAATGCTACGATAGATATGCTCTCAGAGTTATATCTGAACAATCTGAAAGAACAGTTTGGAGATTCAGTAAATGTTACTGATGATTTTCAATGGGAATGGCTTTACATACCGCATTTTTATCATACTCCATTCTATTGCTATGCATATTCATTTGGAAATTTATTGGTTGTCTCGTTGTACCAGCAGTACAAGTCAGAAGGAAAGTCATTTATTCCAAAATATCTTAATATATTGTCGGCAGGAGGTTCGCAAAAGCCCGAATACTTGCTTAAGGAGTCGGGGATTGACATCTCAAAGGATGAATTCTGGCAACAAGGATTTGATCTAGTCGCTGCTAAAATACAAGAGTTAAAGAAGATGAATTAATAGACCTATGTTAGGATATTGACATATACAATTTATGCATGTAACAAAAATTCAAAATCTGCTGAGGAAAGTTATATCGAAAATATGAATCACAATAACATGAGAGATTGCCAAAGAAAGAGACTGTTTCTTTAACTAAACAGAAAAGACATATGCATGCGTTCGATTATCTTCTTTAGACTTGAAATAATACGTCCTCATCGCAAGCCTATGTCCTATCTGATAAGGTTGTTAACGGGGGATATTCTTCTAAGTGTTTTTGGGCTTCTCCTCCCTTCGTTAGGACATTGCACGGCGAAGTTCAGCTCAGGGTAGTTTGTCAAAAAAAAGATAAACGGCGGCAATGTGGCCGTCCCGAGCAATGATGAAATCAGTCCCGGCGTAAGCTGGCGCCTCACCAAGGCGGCCCGATACCCATTTAACCCGTCCACAATTGCCCAACTCCTCGGCCGCAGCAATGGGCTGATATTGAAAGTCAGGGTGAATGGCCCTGATCTCGCTTGCGATGCGACTGATCTCGTCTCGGCCGCGGAATACACCCTTCGTAGGATCGTAAAACGCACAATCTTCGTTGTAGATCTCGTCGATGGCCGCGCGCCAGCGCCCGGGGTCGTTTTCACCGAAGACGTCGAGCAGACTACGGATCAACAAGGTCGATATGCTGTAGGACATGACGTTTCGCAAAAATAGCTTCCATTGTAGATTTAAGTATATCCCTAATAAGATTGTCTAGATTAAAATGGAAGAAATACCATATCAAACAATGTGATTGTGCAATGGCCGATAATGAAAAATCAGAAAGAAAAGAAAAAGAGCAGCACCAAGATATGGAATTAGCTAGTTGGCGCAAGAAAATAGAAATAATAGGCATAGATATCAAAGGCGTGGAAAGAGATAATGAAACAGGACGACTCAAATTAAGAACCGCATTCATGAATCAGCATTTTATAAATGAATTAGATAAAATTGGTCTACAACTCATAAAGATAACTTCAGGAACCATCTTTACTCGTGGATTCATAGTGTATTTAGAGCCAAAATCGCAACCTAGTAGAATGTTAACAGAATAGTATTGACTCTTTCATATTGACACAACAAGCTTAGTAGTTCACCTTTTGAGATTTTCGACAATTTTTAATTTTATATTATAAGCACTATTTGGAAGAGATGTAAATTATTAACAATGAATGACTTAATCTTACTTCAGAAGAAGCTATATGCAAAAGCAGGTTTAGGTGATTTGAATCAACCTCCTATATGCTACGTTATGTTTCTTAACCATTTTACAAAAGTAAACCGTGCAAAAGTTATTCCAGACACTATGTGGGAAAATATGTCATCTCCATATAAACTCGTATTCATGACATCTCTACCCCCGCTCTTGAGTGTTTTGATATATGCACTCATCGAAAACTCTTCCACCAATCTTGCCAGATTGCCACTTATCACATGATTATTAAAAAATCCAACGTAATCATCATTTCCTAAAGAGATTAATTGTACATTGAGAGTATATTCAAATTTTTCGTCAGTTGATAAAGGAGGTGTATCAGTATCACCATTAGCAATAAAGTGTTTTGGTATAAGATTTGAAAGGTGTTTTGCTTCTCTAACTGCAATCTGAGCTAAAGGTGGGTATAATTTCCCAGTATCATCTCTAACAGCAGCTATGTCACCTATAGAAAAAACGTTCGGATAACGATCAATCTGACAGAATTCATTTACAATTATTTTGCCATCTTTAGTTTTTTCAACTTCTGGATTTATCGGTATATCATATCCTTTAATTCCTGCAGTCCAGATGATAAGAGATGAATGAATCTTTGATTTACCATCATCACTAAGACAAATATCACTGCCATCACCATCCGCGTTTTCAACTTTAGCAACTGGAGAGCTTGTTATTATTCTTATTCCTTTTTCACGTAATACTTCTTGTACTTTCTTTACCAAACGTTCATCCCATCCTGAAAGAATGGATGGCAGTGCTTCTATAATTGTTACAGAAACGGAATCTGATTTTTTGCTCTCATTTATGAAGTCTGATAGTGCACCTCCAAGGCTCACACCTGTAGCTCCTCCACCAACTATTACAACACTTTGTTCCTTGTCTGAATTGACAATTGAACTTACGCTATCATAAATCAACGACGCATCAGTAATAGAACGTAATGGTAAACTGTTTTCTTTTGCTCCTTTAATATTAAAGTACTTTGTAGAAGCACCCAAACAAACAATAAGAACATCATAGTGAATTTCAGTCGATTCTAAAACAACTAGACTTGCATCTGGTCTTATTTGTTTTACGGCAGATTGAATGAATTTTATGTTCGTTCCGGCAATCAGTGTTAAAATTGGTATTTTTACATCATTTGCTGTTCTAAAGCCGGCAGCTACTAAATGAATCTCTTGAAGTAATTGATGATAAGGATTTCTATCTACAAGTATTACTTCTCCTGTTTTCTCCTTTAGGTGCCTAGCAACATTGGTTGCTAAAAATATTCCACCATAACCTGCTCCTAGTATAACGATTCTTTTATTAGGTCTGCTCATCTTGCGATCCTTCATGTGCTTCGAATAAAGATTTACTCATATACCTATAACATACTATGCTTTTCGTCTTCTGGTTATGTTTGCATGACAGTTAGGACACAAGGCTTGACAATTTGATTCCTTGTTGTTTAACCCATCGCCATTTTTATTATTCTCTGTGCTGCTGTAATAATATCAAAACTTCTTGATGTTACCTTGTATGTTTCTCTTCTTAAAGTCCTATTCCACCCATACCGCCACCGCCTAGAAAACCACTAAATATAGATTGAAGTCCTTGAGGATTACTGTTAGATTGTTCATTTAAAATATCAACTCCTTGTTGGGTATATTGTCTGGCCTGTTCTGGATCTTGTATACCTGTATTTTGTTGTACATGTCTTACTAATTCGTGATCTTTGTTCAATCCTCCTAGACCTGACAAGATAGAACCTATACCACTACTACCACTGCTACTATCTCCACCCGTAAGACCTGATAACATACTGCCCATTCCTCCTCCACCCATCATTTTCTGTGCTAAGAATCCAATTATAGCACTCATTACAGAGCTGCCCATTGACTGATCAGCTCCACTTCTCTGCGAAAACATCCCTGCTAGACTTTCTATGCTCATGTTTGTAAAGAAGCAAGATATTATTTAGCGGTTATAGACGTGCATTTGAATTTGAAAACATGATAAATTGTTCTTTCACTGCTGCAACCATCTGATTTGTCAAAATCTTCAGTAACGAGTTTGCTATCTCTGAAATACCTTCATAGCATCTCTATATTAGGCTGATCTGTATGCGTGACTTGAATCTCATTCTGGATTTACACGTACTCCTAATGTTATGCCCTCGTCGTGTTCTTCTTCCTCTTCCTAGACTAACTCTACCACTAAGTAAAATGATTTCTGATTCGTATACATATGACCGTGTCACACGGTGAAAACAAATTGACCCCCAGAGACGACATACAGCATACATTCCTCGCCATCTATCATTTAGAAGAGATACAGCATTTTAGGACTCTATAATCAGTTACTATCCCCTCGTTCCCAAACTGTGTGCGTTAAGACATGAAGCTATCATTATTATTCTGCCCCATCTGCTGCAGTTACATATGTTATCTGAAAATTTGTCCGTTGTCAATAAGCCGGAAGTAGTAGTAGTAGTCTAGGACAAACAAACAAACTAACCTTAGAATCTCTACTCTAACCTATCTTGACCAAATTCGGGATCATCCTTTTATTTTATCTCATTTATGTCAGAGCTGTTGTCATCAGCATCACCTAAGA
>DATDNG010000545.1:0-2764 GCA_036518375.1 Nitrososphaeraceae archaeon
TTTGTATCCTGGAGACGTTTTATAATCGTTTTTCTACACTGCTCATTATTGCTTTTGCAACCTTGTTTACATTAAATGATGGTTTTGGTTGGTTTCAAAGTAGCTCGTTGGTTACAGAAAGGACAATAAACTGTTCTTATCCATAAATCGAAGATGCTCAAGTTGAGATCTACAATTAACTTGATAGAGGAATATACAGCTTTCTTAAATGCTCAAACGTTAACTTGTAATATAGAATTTTTCATTACATAGATAATTTGAAAGATTTCGAACGTGATGACTAATAGTAAACATTCACTATAAGATTTTTGATACTTTAGTAAGCACCAATTTATCAGACGGTCAGATCGCCCGTCAAATTACATGCTCGGCGAGCTAAAGCCCGGTCTATATATATAGCAACACTTTCGATTCCAAGTTAATTGAGAATGACGAATAGAATGACGAAACTGGACATGAATGCATTAACTGGCAAAAGATAGTGTGCTGATATCCTAGTGATAATTCCATCTCGAGTAATCTATGTCAGGAAAAACTACCCTAGCCTATCGACCTGCTCTTCTTTGATAGGCGTTTGCTAAGGTATATTGAGAAGTTAAGACAAACACAAGTCATTTGAATTCCTAACCATATCGATAAAACGGCTATAAAACTTTTGTATAACAAACGTTAAATGATGTCTCTTCCTCCTCTTCTACTTCATGCTCTTACGAAAATTTAGAGACGATTATAACAAAGATCATAGATATGTGTATTGATGACTACAAGAGGAAACGCTTTCAGATATCTGAGCTAGCCTCAAATAATTAATCATTTGAATTTCGAAAATGCTTCATCCAAGTAGTTATTCAAAATCTGCTGCCATTGGATAAAGGTTTCATGGTTATCTGGATAGTTATAGTAGTGTTCTACAAGTTTCTCATTTAATCTGGAAGTATAAGCCAGATTCTCTGCTAACTTCTTGTTAAGTGCTCCTCTTATAAAAATGCCTATTTTGTCCACAGCGCTGAATTCTGGATGTTCCCCTTTGCTAATCTTATCAACATCCATTTTTGACAAAAAATGCTTCATACCATAGTTAATTTGTTCATTTGTCAATCCCTGTAACATCCTACGAAATACTTCAAGGCCTGCTGTTTTATATCCATAATCTTTGATAAATTCTTTATTATACTTCCACAAACCCCTCTGAGATGTATCATTTGACTGAATCGCTTCCACAGCAACTCTTCCAGCGATGGTGGCTGCAATAATTGCAGGGCCAATCCCTCCAGCGTCAAGTGGTTTTGGCATCCATGCAGCATCTCCAACAAGCATATATCCGTTCGCAACCATGCAATCATTCTGCCTTCTGACCGAGACCTGCCAGGTGCCCCAACTGTTGCCTTCATCAGTTTCGCTGTCAGAAATTTTTGGCTTCGAAATGACAGTGTTCAGTTGTACGTATTCATCTATCAGTGTTTTCAAGTTCTTATGAACGCCCTCCCTCTTGTTCATCGCATCAAATGCTTTTTGCTGTATGCCAAGACCAATATTGACCTTGTTCTTTCCTTTGGGAAATACCCATGCGTAGCCTCCTGGTGCCAGCTTCTGATCTAAATGTATAATGCAATAATCTGGATCAAAAAATGTTTTATCTTCATTTGCAATGTCAAAGTTGTAAATGTATCTGCCAGTGCCCTCAAGATCATCTCTATGTATTCTCCTTTGAATAAACGACTTTATGGGAAGATTTGTTCTCAAAACTGAGGTAACACCAGTACAATCTATAACTAGTTTTGCAGTCTTTTTGAAAGCTGATTTGTTGGCAAGGTCATCGCCTTCAACCCCAATTACTGTATTACTATTATTCTCTACAATTAGTGAGCGTAAAGCAACCATGCTCTTCAGTTCGACTCCGACTTTCAATGCATCCTTGGTTTGCTTTTGAGGTAATAGTTTTCTATTTAGAATGTACCCATCTCCATCAAAAGGCACAGCCGTTTCATGATCAGGTGAGTATGCCATTACACCTTTTACAGGATGTTCGATTTCAGGATATCCCCATTTAATACCAATCCGGTTCGACATATAGTCAACGGTATTTTTTCCAACAGCATCACCGCATACCCATCCTGTACTAGTTTTTTTGCCTACTTCGCATAATGGATTTCTATCGACAACTAGGATGCGTAGAGTTTGTCCTGAATAATATGCTGCAGATGAAGCCGCGATCATTCCTGCAAGACCTCCTCCTGCTATTATAATGTCATGATCTCTTTTATCTAGAGACGTCATTGAACTGATAACGCGTGAATTGCCTAAAGGCTATTTAAAGTTAATTAAGGTTGTAGTCAAATGTAGTCAGCACCATGCATTTTTACTAATGTGGTATATCACAGACTTTGGATTTGCAAGAATAAAATCGAAGCCAATCAAACAAGTTTATGTCCTACTCTACGAATCAATAATGATGACCGTTAAAACCATGACAAATTCGCGAATTTTTTAGATAAGTATTCAACCATAATAGGGGCATGTCCACTATAATTAACACACAGTTACCTGTTTTGCTACTACTACTACTTTACCGTGACTGATTTGGCTAGGTTACGGGGATAGTCAGGATCGACATTTTTCTTAAGAGCTAGATAGTATGCTAGCGATTGCAATGGGATCACTTCAATCAATGGGAACAGAGTCTCCTTGACCTTTGGTATTTTGACAAAGTGATCATAGAGATCGTTCTCTTTGTCTGAAATCCCAATGACGGTTGCACCTCTAG
>DATDNG010000546.1:0-2137 GCA_036518375.1 Nitrososphaeraceae archaeon
TCGGACCAGTAGCAAAATATTCTGAAACACCATCATATTATGACATTCCAGTTGTTCCTCTTGGAGCTCACCAACCTATATGGTAGCAGCAGTTACAAGAAAAAGATATAAGCTATAGGTTCTGCTAACTGGATAAGAATACAGCCGATTTTTATGTCTATTATATTCCATCATTATAATAAACAACTTACAAGACTCTTTGAACAAGTTGGATCTTGATAGCAACCCATGTTATAGAGTACTGCACATACACACATACTTTACGAGTTGGTAAGTTTTTTAATCTAATAAGGGTTTTATCCCAAATAGATAGGCCAAAGCAGCAAGAGTCCTTTTTTTACAAAATGTTAAACAGTGCGAATACCATCATAGCAGTTTTTACTATGTTAATACAGGCAAAGCTTAAAACTTCAAGCATAGTTCGCAATAAGTTTAGTCGATAGCAAAATCGTTGAAATAGGTGTTATTTACACCTACAGTACCCATATTTTACATTTCATAATATGATTCCATAATAAAGACGTAATATAATGAAGTATACCGCCTTAACTATATGAATAAAAAAGGGCATTGTAAAAACTGTGGTGATCAGATTGGTGATGACAGCAACTCCAATGAGTTCTGTTCAGTGCAATGTGGAGTAGAATATCAATTAGAACACAAATAGAAATACAACCTATGCTCTTCAACTAATGGGAACGACTTCTAAAGTTAAACATAGAAAGTAAAAAAACTCAACCTGTATAAACTTTGTAATCTTATCAAATTATTGAATATATAGATATGGTAGATCTGATTTATGGTCGCGGTGTAACTGACCTTATCCGTGAAGTGCCTTTTTTTGCCAGCATATTTAAAAAATACATTAGCTTTAAACTCTTTCATTCAAAGCCTGCAATGTATGGCTCAGTAGATGTTAACAATATTTGTAATTTGCATTGCAGTCATTGTTATTGGTGGTTGAATAGAAAAAATGATGCAGAAGATTTGAGTGCAGAGCAATGGAGAGAAATAATTAGAAGCACTTTCAAAAAACAACACATCTACGTTGTGACTCTGGTTGGCGGTGAACCCACAATGCGTCCAGATATAATTCAAGTTTTCTGTGATGAAATGCCAAGAAGAGGGTGTGTTGTAACAAACGGAACCTACCCTTTAGAAAGATTTGAAAATCTATATTTTTATTGGATATCCTTAGATGGAACAGAAGAAGTACATGATAACATCAGAGGCAAAGGGTCATATGCAAAAACAAAGGACAACATTTTAGAGTATATAAAAGGCCCAGATCGTAAAGGTAAGCAAGCCAGCATGGAAAGACATATGGATTACAATGACCATTAATTCTTTAAATTACAATACAGTTGAAAATTTAGTAGAAGAATGGAAGGATAAAGTGAATAAAATAGGCTTTCAATTTCATACGCCATTTGTAAAAAATGATCCTTTATGGATGCCATTTGGAAATAAACGCAGCGAGGTAGTTGACAACCTTATTTCTTTAAGAAAGAAATACCCTGATTTTGTAATTAATGGAGAAAAGCAGTTATCATTGATGAAAGGTAACTGGGGAGGCATAGGTACTACTCCAGTACAATGTCCATCTTGGGCCATACTCTCTTTAGATCATATGGGAAGGATAAAGCAGCCATGCTGTATAGGGAGCGCAGATAGTAGTAAAAATGCATCAAAACCAATTTGTGAAGAATGTGGTCTTGGTTGCTATTCAGTACTTGTTGCAAATGGCATCAAAGGAAACTAGTGTACAATTAGTCATCTTTTTCTCGTAGACTAATTCCTTGGCTTGCAGAACATATGTGAAAGCATTTATTCAAAGAAAATATTGTTTGGTAAAAACATTTACTCTGTTGGTAAGAAACATTGGAGAAGGTGTAAAGTTTACTTTTATCATGCAGGCACGTTTTGTCCATGCTGTGGCATGCAGCAGCTAAGGCTAATACCACCTAATAAAGAAGGTAAGGAAAGGCTTAGACAAGAAAGAAGAATAGTAAGATAGAAATTAACCGCAACGCATGTGTATATCTCTTGTTTATACTTCATGCGTCAACAACAACACGCATTACTTAATGAGGAAACATCAAGGTTAATGTGATGCTCAAAACCTGTTAAAGTACGA
>DATDNG010000547.1:0-5274 GCA_036518375.1 Nitrososphaeraceae archaeon
AAAGATCCTGAAGAAGCTGACACTGTGGGTGCTTCAACATTACGAGTAGAACATATTAACTTCCCTTATAATAGTGGCAAGCGGTATATTGAATTTAATTTCTTAGGGAAAGATAGCGTTCCTTGGCAAAAAACCCTTGAAGTTAATTCTGAAGACACGCAAGGGCTTTACAATAACCTCAAATTGTTTATGAGTAGCAAGGAAGGTGGAGCTCATATTTTTGATGGGATAACGTCTGGTAAAGTAAATGCGTTTTTGCGTAGTATAGATCCCAAAAACGTCCCAGGATTAACTGCGAAGGTATTCAGGACTTATATTGCTACTAAAACATTAAAGGAATCTCTGGCAAATCCGCCATTAAGAATTGACAAGAGTTCTTCACAGGCACACAAAATTTATGTTGCCAAGATGGCAAATCTGAAAGCAGCTATTACATGCAATCATAAAAAAGGTATTGACCCAAGAAATCCTGCAAGTAAGAAATCATTAGAGCAATTTGAAGAATCCATTAAAAAAAAGCAAGAGACAATTGAAGAATTAAAAACAGCAATAGCTGAAAAGAAATGGAAGAAAGAGAGTCAGAGGAAAAGAATGGAAGAGAGGATAGAGAGAGTAGAGATGCAGCTCAAATTACAGAAAGAAACTCGGGATTACAACCTTGGGACATCTTTAAGAAACTACATAGATCCACGTGTGATGAGAGCCTGGCTATTATACATAGATCTGGACTGGAATACCATATACACTACTACTCTGAGGCGCAAGTTCAAGTGGGCTGAAAATTATAATGCTATCGATTTAAAAGGTTTCTACCAAATACAAAAAGAGGCACCGGGTCAAGAAGTTACTGCAGTTCAGCAAGAAACTCAAAACACTCCCAAATAACATGAATAGATACAGTTTTGCAATACGAAGTCACATTAGTATGAAATCCTTCGGAGCAAAAGAAATCAGCATCTATTAATCTAATTAATCTATGCGTTTCATTAGAGTTGGAAAATCCTATATATTAGAAGATGAAGACCATTTTTAGAATAAATAATGGCTAAATGTATTGCTTTCCATTCTTACAAGGCAGATATGGGCAAAATAACGATAGCTGCTAATCTGCCAGCATTACTATCAAAAAAAAGCACCATCTATTTTTACTTGACCTGGATGTGTTGGATATCTTTATACTATCTCTTCAAATATGTTTTGATAAGGAACCAAAAAGATAAGCGGCATCGCGCAAGTTGGAGACGCAGCAATGGATCTTTCACCGGTGACCGACAAATATCATGATATTACAAAACTCATTACAATGGAGACAATATCTCATTGTGGTGTTCAATTCAACCAAAAAGAATTCTTCAACGCTCACTTCCAAATCATCTATTCGAAAAAGGATCCTACATAAAATGACTCAAATATTGTGATATCATAGAATAGGTAATTAGCTGTAATGAAAAGACTTTTAATTGTAGATGATGAACCTGATATTACTCTTGCATTCAAAAAAGGTCTAGAATGTGATGAATTTGAAGTTGATACTTTCAACGATCCACTTGTAGCATTATCAAGTTTCAAGACTAATTTGTATCATCTACTACTTATTGATGTGAAAATGCCAAAGATGAATGGCTTTGAATTGTACCAGCAAATGCAAAAAATAGACAACAAAGTTAGAGTCTGTTTCATTACCGCATTTGAAGTATATTATGAGGCACTAAGGGAAATTTTTCCTAATTTGGAAGTATGTTGCTTCATCCGAAAGCCAATCGAAATGAGCGATTTGGTAAACCGAATAAAGCAAGAATTGGCATTATGATACCCCATATCATGTAATTTGCCATTTATTCAACTCTTTTTGTATGATTTACAGTTTAGATTGCACAATATATTTGTCGTAAACAACGCTATTTTTATTTCATCTAACGCTATGGATATTGCTTCATCTCATTATAAGATCCTCAAGATCTTCTGTTCTTCTTTCCTTAAAATGATATTCATTTTCTAAGAAATATTAGCAATAGTCACATTACTATCCAAGACAAAGAATGAAAACATCTTCACTAGTTGTACGGAAAGAAATTATTTGCGAGTAGAATTGTACCATGGCATCGCAACCTCAATTAGCTATAACGGTTTAAAATTAACAAAAATTGGTATCCTGTGGTTAGCCTTTTTCACCATTTCCATAATTGTAGACTGCATAACCTAGCTACCATTTAATAGGCTGCGAGTCAAATCGTTTTAGCAAGGTATTTGTCCCCACGTTTTGGATAAGGCTCAAGTATTTTTAATTATATCCTCAATAGCTTGGCTATGATTAAGCATGCATTTCTTCTTGGCGTACTGCTCTACCAATTTTAGCTGAGACGGTGTCAAACAAATGTGCATTGTTCTCTTATCAACGTTATTCACAATAACCTACTCGATATGGAAGATTATAATTCTTTCTATACATACCCATTAGAATGTGTTCGATGCATACTGCAATTGAAAATAGGCTTCCTAGAAAAATCGAACCTTTGCAATTATGCTAGCCACAATATTTATCCTTTGGTTATAACATACACCGAGTATTCAAGTGAACCAAAAATAAAAAAGGTTAACCCTTAGCCCTCACAATTTTTATTCTATCAAGAACCTTCCAATATTCTACTTCGCCGCCCTGCACAAGCTTATCTCTCATCTCATCTTCTATCGAAGATGTGTCAAAAACTTCAAATGTCTCAAGATCCATAATTTGGAGTGTCTTGCCAGAAATCGATATAACCTGACCATTTCTCTTATCAATTAGGGGAACCTCTACATTTGATGACACTGGGGAAACAAGACTATGTTTAGAACCATCGAAAACTCCTATTGCTGCCACTCTAGCTTTAGCGGAACCATGTTTTCCAGGTTTACTATGATCATATGATACTATTCTACAAGGCTCTCCATCAATTACAATATATGAGCCAACTTTTAGGCTGCCAAGATCCATTGGCTTACTCAATACTTATCAGAAAATATCTTTGTGTTACTATAATAAAAAAATAACGTAAAGACTAGAGCGTAGAAATGAATTATACAAAAACTAGTAAAAAAGTTCATGTTGATGCAGTTCATGCAAATCTCAAGTGCAGAAGTGATTAACTGTTAGAAGTTCAAACCTTTTAAAATTGTACCATTTTTCTACGCAGAGTAAGGAATTGCAACTCTTGAATTCTTCTATTATTTCAATTTGTCTAGAATAGAAAAACTGACCAGATTGCTTAGTAGAAGGCCTCTTCTTGCTACATCCCTTCTAGTTAATTCACAATATTTCTGATCACTCTGGCGTGTTTTTTCTCCCTCGACCTCAAGCACTATAGCATTTTTAGAGTAAGGAAATACAAACTTTAGTGGCCCGGTATTTATGACTTGAATGTTTGCTAGGCTAGCTTTCTTTACTCGATCCCTTTTTGCCACGGCAATTGCGAGATCGCCAATTTCTGTGTCACCATAAGTATATTTGGTAAAATAAATTGAAATGTAGTTTAGTTTACCTGCAGCTCGTTCAAACAGAGCATCATTGAACCTAAATATAAATGACAATCTAGTGTTATTCTGTTTCTTAATATCTTCTAATGCACTCTGCATGTGTTTGAAAGACGCAAGGATATAATGATTTGCCTTATTTGGGAAATAAGGCAAAATTTCGCAAGAAAAAGTCGCAGTAACAAAATACACGACGTTAATATTGTCAGACTTCTTCCAACAATCTAGAAGAGGAGCCGAATGGCCTTCATGTGGTGTACATATGTAACCCTGTACACCTCCTTCTGCGCTATCCAAGCTAGAACCTAATTATCTTGAATAGATATATATAGTATGTACTAAAATTGATAGTTGTATGAATTAGGACGAGAACTCTATCGAGAATGTCTTTAGCATCCGCTAATCTTATATATTGCTGGAGTTTTTGACGATTTTTTCCTAGGATATTTGAAAGTCATAAAATATTCGTAATTAACAGCCTATGTAAATCCCAAGTACCAACCTAAACGACAGGCTATTTGAGTAAGTGGAGTATCAGATATCAAGATCACGCATTAGAGAAAACCTTATTTGAAGTGTTTAGTGCTCTTTGCAGTATGCCATTTAGCAGAATTGGTCTCCTTCACCTTGACTTTATAAAATGGAATGAGTGCACAACAGGCAATTACTGAAAGCGCTCCAAAAGGGTTAATAATCATATTTCGCATTATTTCGATGGCACGAACATCCTCTGGAAGATTCATTTTGAACCTTGCTATACAATCTCGAATTTGCCTGTGACCATTAGTTGCTCTTACCACTTGCGATACAAAATCGGATATCCTGGTTGGTGGATAAAAGTAAACTATTGCATTATCGTTGTATACGACATCCAAACTATATTCCAGAACCTTGCACTGCACATACAGGTCTATAGCAATTATGTCATTAGGTATTGAGATTTTTCTGGCAATGTCAGAACGTATCGAGATTGCCCTTCCCATTACAGTATATTGTGACAGTTGGTTGTTTCTTACTGATCTTAGCCAGTCTGAAATAAAAATCGATGCACCAGCTGCTATACCTTTCACCTGAATAGGTTTTGGATTTGATGCGCAGAGTCCTGTTTTTCCCCATATGGATGACACTAACCGTTCCGTGCATCTATGTCCTACTATGATATCTGCGTCATACAATACTATAATATCACCTATAGACCTTTCAAAGATTTCATTCCATGCAGCCGCCGCTCCCCTTCTACTATTATGATGTATAAATTTAATATTTAATGAAGAATTTGTCAGAAATCTATATACCTTCTGAGGAGTATCATCTGATGAATCATCAGAAATTATGATTTCAGAAATAACATAATCCTTTGAAGTATCTGTTTCTAAGGCTGTAAGAAGATTAAGTATGTTCTGTCCTTCATTAAATGTCGGTATGCCGATCGTTACTTTTTGCAATGCTGGAGGTGTGCTTAAAGATTATAAATATCATACATGAGAATACCCTTGTCCTCAGATTCATGCTTTTGAGTGCTAAAAGAATGATCATGCATGTATGAGCGTTTGTGCAATTTTGTTAAAATATAATTGAATATAATGAATAATCTAACGGTAGTATGATACCAGTGCAAAGGATTAAACAAAATAATAAACTATTCATAGATCCATATTCAACACAATATTAAGTCATTGCAAACTCAACTCATAGCTGATTTAGAATACAAAAGGATTCTTGACGCGGTGGGCATGAGAAAAAAACATCTAATCTTTCCTATCT